>CALKVR010000884.1 GCA_938004815.1 uncultured Polyangiaceae bacterium
CGATAAGGCTGACAAACGCGTCACCCTGGGCACGCGCCTCTTCACCCGCGAGAACGTCGACAAGGGCGGCGAGCCGGTCGAATGACCTCGGCCAGGGCCGCGCCACTCAGCCGATGAGCAGCCCCGGGATGGGGCCGCTGCCCGTATCGAGCGACCCGTGGGTCTGCACGTCGGTCAGCCCCATCGCGTGGCACGCGGTGACGAGCATGCGGTTGTGCGCGATCACCGACCCCGAGAGGTAGCGCCCCGCGGCGAGGATGTCGGTAGCGCCCGCGAAGATGAACGGCACGTTGCTGATGTCGTGATCCCAGGCACGGCCGAGCTCGGAGCCCCAGATGACGAGCGTGTTATCGAACACCGACCGCCCGTCGCTGTCGGGCGTGGCCGCGAGACGGTCGAGCAGGTACGCGAAGCGCGCCGAGTACCAGGTGTAGAGCTCGGCGAGCGTATCTTGCGCGGTCGCGCCCGAGTCGTGCGAGAGGGTATGGTGCCCGCCGCTGTCGAGGCCGACCCACGGGTAGAGGGTGTTGTCGTTGTCGGCGATGCGCAGCTGAAAGCTCGCGACGCGCGTCAAGCCGCACCCGAGCGCGGCCGCGAGCAGGTCGGACTGACGGTCGATCGCAGTCTCGCTGTTCACCCCCGTGGGCGCGTCTGGAGCCTCGCAGACCGCGGTCAGGGTCAGCTCGAGCTCGCGGATGCTGTCGGCGTGGGCGTCGAGCCGGAGCTGGGGAGCGGCGCCGTCTGGGTGGTGGTGAAGAGCGCCTGCAGGTTGCCCTCGCCGTGGAGGAGCAACGCGAAGAGCTGCACCGGCTCGCTCCGCATCGCGGCCAGCGTCTCTTGCCCCAACGCCTCGAGGTCGGGCCGCGCGTCGGGGTCGTTCAGCTTGTCGAGCCGCAGCCACTGGTCCACGAAGTCGGTGATCCCCCCGACGCTGCGGGGGTGCTCGAGCATGCGCTCCCCCTCTTGTCGGATCTGCTCGGGGGTCGAGAGCTCCCCCCGCTCGGCGCGCTCCAAGAGCTCGGCGTCGGGGTTCGAGCCCCAGATCGTCATGGCGAGGCGCGACGCCATCGACAGATCGTCGAGCGTGCCCTCCGCTTCGACGACCTCGTCGAGATAGAGGAACGACGGGCTCTGCAGCAGCGCCTCGAGCACCCAGCGTGCCCCCTCGCTCGCGCCGCCATCGACGACCCCCGCATCGAACAGCGCCTGGTAGCGCGTGCGTTCGTCCGCCGTCAGCGCGCGGCGAAAGAGGCGCTTGCCCACGTCGTCGTAGAGCCACGCGTCACACGCGGCCCCGCCGAATCGCAAGCCGAGCGATCCGAGGCGGAGACGGCGGCCTCGGCGAAGTCGAGGTACCCGCGCGCGCCGACGAAGTCGACCGAGCTCGAGATGTTGCTCCGAAACGTGAAGAGCCGCTCGTCGGGCACGCTCAGGTCGGCCTCGACGCCGAGCACGTCGAGCGCGCTGCGCTGCACCTGCAGCACGGTGAGGCGGCGCATCGGCACGGGGGCTCCGACGCTCGCTGTCGTCGTGCACTGCTCGCCGACGGGCGGCGGCGCAGGCGGGGTGGACCCGCCGATCTCACCGGTGCATCCGGCGAGGACGAGCGCCATCGGTGACCATGACCACCTCGACGAACGCATGGTCAGACCAGCCTACACACGGCCGACGGATCGGGGGGAGAGAAGTCTCGCCACGGCTACAGCGCCGCGGATCACGATCGCGCGACCTGGTGCGGAGAGGTGCGCGGGCGGTGGCTGCCGAGCATTCGATCCCAGATCGTGAGCGCCTCCGCGAAGTGGGTCTCTGCGTTGGAGTGATGCCGGTTGTGGTGCGACGACGTGTTGAAAGACAGCGGCCGCAGGACCGCCTCGAGGCCGTGCCAGACGACGCCACAGTGAAGGTAGAGGTTGAAGAGGATGAACCCGACGACGAGCGTGAAATAGACCGGACCGAAGTGGGGCGCGTCGGGGAGCCCCACGAGCAAGACGGGCCAGAACGTAAGCAGCGCCTCGAGGGGGCCCACCGCGAAGCCGGCGAACGCGGTCGGGTCTCGGTACCCGTGGTGCGCTCGGTGAAAGCCGAAGAGGAGGCGCGTGTGGAGCAACCGGTGCTTCCAGTAGAGCCAAGCGTCGAGGACGAGGATGCCCCCCGCGGTCTGAAGGAACACGGCGACGGGGCCGCCCGCCGCCTCGAGGCTCCAGACGAGGCCCGTGGGCTCTCCCGCGTTCATCCGCGCGAGCGGCCAGGCGAGGAGACACGCCGCGATCCACGCCGCGATCAGCGTATCGCGCGCGCTGCGCCGCAGGAGCATGGACGCCTTGCGCCGCGGGCCTTGGATGCGCTCGGGCCGGCGCTCGGAGATCCATGTCACCAGGGCGGCGCCGGCGAGGACGGGGATGGCGATCATGGCGAAGCCCTCGACGAGGGCGCCGTACCAGACGCGCGGCCCTTGGCTCGAGAACACGCCGGCGCCGGTGAGCGCGACCACGATTCCAACCTCCACGCCGGTAACGACCTTGGGGCCGACCACGGGCTGCATGCGATCCCTCCTCCGGACGCTGCGTCCGGCTTGCGTTACACACTGTAACGACTATCGGACGTGGCGATCAACTGGCGGAAGCGGCCATGGGTCGCGTCGATCCTGCGAGCCGCCCGCCGGCGTGTAGGATGCGCCTCCGATGCCGCGGCAGACCAGAGGCTCCGCCCCGAGCGCCCGCGCGCGGGCCGCTCGACCGCCGTCGGAGTCCCGCAAGCGAGAGCTCGTCGAGCACGCCGCGCGCATCCTCAACGAGAAGGGCCTCGAGGCGCTGCACGTCACCGCCCTCGCGCAGGCGGCGGGCGTTTCGCGTCCGCTCGTCTACCGCGTCTTTCCCACGCGCGAGGCCCTGTTCCGCGCCGTCCTCGAGGACTTCACCGCCGACGTCGGGGCTCGCTTTCAGCGGGCGCTCGTTCGCGCGCTACCCGGCACGATGTCCTCTCTCACGCGGGCGTTCATCGAGGCGAGCTGCGACGCCATCGACGCCAAGGGCGCGGCCGCGTGGGCGCTGCTGGAGCCGCGCGGCGTGTCGCCGGAGCTCGCGCGGATCTCGTCGGAGATCTTCGGTCGTTTGCTCGATCCCTGGCAGGAAAAGCTCGGCGAGCACCTGGGCGTGCCGCCCCGGCGCGCCCAGAACCACCTCGGCATCATCGTCGCGGCCGGGCGCGCCGCGCTCTCCGGTTGGCTCGACGGGTCCTTGTCGCGGAACGAAGCGGTCTCCGACGCGACCCACGCGGTCGCGGGCCTCATGGCTGCGTTTGCCGCCGCCGCCGCCGAGCCCCGCTCCAAGGTCAGTCGGCGACGAGCATGATGCGCTTCTCGCACGGCTTGGCCTTCTCGTCCTCGCCCATGCCCGGGATCTGCATCGGGTTCGCCTTCAAGCTGGCGAGCTCGAGGGCGATCTTCTTCACGATGAGCTCGTCGAGGTTGCCGCTCGAGTAGTTCTGGTGCGTCGTGCCGCAGCTCGACTTGGCGTCGCCGGCGCCGGTCGACTGCGGGCCGGCCCCGCCGCGCAAGACGAACATGTTCGTGCCGCCGGTCGCCTGTGCGAGCTGGCGAAACACCGCCTGGCCCATGTCGTCCATGCCCGAGGCCGAGACGGTGAACAGCTTCACCCCGCGCTGCGCCGCCTTCTTCGCGCTCTCGGAGTACTTGGGCACGTTGTCGTAGTCGAGGTGCGGCGGAGCGTCGGCGATCACGAAAGCGACGCGCGCCACCGCCTGGTCGTCCCACGCCACGTCGCGCATCGCGACCGCGAGCGCGCTGTTGAGGTCCTCGGGCGTGTCGCCGCCACCCGAGGCGCTCAGCCCCTTGATGCTGTTCGAGAGCGCGGAGAGGTCACGCGTCATCGGGTAGACCTTGGTCCTGAGATCGTCGGTGCGGTCCTTGTACTCGACGACGCCGGCGCGGACGCTCGCGCGCCCGTCGAGCTTGCCGACCACGGCCCTCAAGGTGTCCTTCACGCCCTCGATCTCCTCGGACATGCTGCCGGTCGTGTCGAGCACGAAGAGGACGTCGATCGCGGGCTTCGCGACATCGCCGCGCTTGCCTTGAAAGACGAGCGGGACGGCGCCGTCTTGGTCCGCCATCTCGAACGTCGCCTTGGCGGCGCCGCCCTTCAAGCACGACGACGTCGCGGTGAACTTGCCGCCCGAGAGGCCCATCAGCGCGGGAAAGAAGAGCGCGCGCCCCGACGCGGAGGTCACGAGGCGTGTCGAGCGCTGCTGGGCGTCGGTGACGGTCACCGCGCAGCTCGGGATGCCGCCGCCGTTCGCGTCGAGGGCCACCAGGAACCGGCGCTGGCCGACGTCCATCTTGTCGATGCCGAGGCGCGCTTCTCGGCCCACGTAGCCGAGAAAGTCGCGGTAGTTGGCGTTGTCGTCCCACTCGCCGGCGCGGACCGAGGTCATGGCCTCTGCCATCGTCGGGGCCGACGACGTCCGACCAGGCGACGCCGCCGCTTCGGGGGTGGCCGCCTCCCTGTCGGCGGCGGGCGCCATCGCAGCCGGCGGAGGCGCGAACGCGGCGCCCGCGGCGTCGCTGGCCATCTCGCCTGGCGCCGCCGCCCCGCAGCCCACGAGCCCCAACCCGCAAACAGCCCCGAGCCACGTTCCCAGCATCCGCTTCATGGGGGCTGGAACGGCGGCGGCGGCGGCCCGCTTACACGCTGCTACCGCAAGATCTTGCCGTACGACGTGCCCAGGCCGACACCGCTCGGCATCCCCTTCTCGAGCGCGTCTTCGAAGTTGTCCTGAAAGTCGGAGAGGATCGCCTTCTCGGGGCTCTCTTTGAAGGCGCCCGAGTCGCGGAAGCGCACCTTGTCGCTGCTCGCGACCTCGAGCTGGTACTGACACGCGATGCTCGCGTCGGTCTGGTCGTACACGACGGCCCACCCGTAGAAGTAGCCGCCCTCGTAGTCCCCCGTCTTGGGCACCTTCGGGAGCATGTTCGACGACGCCTCCCGGCGCGGCACGACGACGATGACGTAGCGGCGAGGGAGCCAGTAGTCGCGCAGCGTCTTTGCGTCGGACGCCGAGATCGTTCCCTTGGGGTCGCCGTCGAAGAACCCGGCCCAGCTCGTGTCGGTGATCCAGTCCCACGGGCCGTCCGCCTTGCTCCACGTGCTCTCGGGCTTGCCGAACCGCTCGAGGAACGGCGCGAACACCACGTGCGGCGGCGTCGCGCCGGCTTTGCGGCTCGCCTTCATCTTGTCGCCGTCGCACTTCTTCGGCGCGAGCCTGTCGAGGTCGAGCGCCTGCACGCTCTCGTTCATCTTCGCGAGCGTCGCGATGTAGGCCTCGTGCGAGGCTCTCACCTCCGACTCCTCCTTCTCGCGCGCGGCTCTCTGCTCCGGCGTCTCGGGCTTGGAGGCGAGCGCGATGAGCCCGACGCAACCGCCGAACCCGAGCAAGAGGACGACGCCGAGGATGATGAGCGGGGTGTTGCTCTTCTTCTTCGGCGGCGGAAACCCGTAGCCCGGGGGACCATAGCCCCCCGGGCCGTAGCCGTGCGGTGGGCCATAACCGTGGGGCGGACCATAACCCTGTGGGGGACCATAGCCTTGCGGCGGGCCGTACCCGTGGGGAGGTTGCATCCCGGCATCTTACTGCCAATCACCGCGCATCCAAGCCGCGAGCCGGTAGGTCCGGTTCGTCCGGTGATCGGTCACGCGGTCGTCCTGCTCTCGGTAGGTGCGGATCTTGTCGCCGCGCATCCCGGAGCCGACCTGGCCCTTGCGCTCGGCGTTGAGCGCGCTCGCTCGCCGCTCGGTCTCGGCGTCGGCGAGCTTGGCCCTCAGGATATCGAGCGCCATGGCCAGGCTCTGCTGCTGCGATCGCATGTCGACGCGAACCGCTACCCCGGTCGGGCGGTGGGTCGCGATGACGCAGGACTCGGTCTTGTTGCGGTGCTGCCCGCCGGGCCCCGTGCCGAGCGTCTTCTTGATGTCGACCTCGTCGAGATCGAGCGTGAATCTTTCGGGCGTCTTGGGCTCCAGGACCGCCACCGTCACCGTCGACGTGTGGACGCGCCCCCGCTTCTCGGTCGGCGGCACGCGCTGCCAGCGGTGACCGCCCGCTTCACCCGCGAACAGCCTCTTGGCCCCCCGGCCCTCGAACAACGCAGAAGCAAAGCCGCTGCGCTTGTCGACGAGCGTGACGTCAAAGCTCGTGGCGGTGCGCGGCCTTCACATAGACCGCCAGCTGGTCGAGGACGAGGAGCTTTGCATCGGCGCCGCCTTCGGCGGCGCGCAGTTCGACGACGATGGATTCCATGGCTGCCTCCGAGCGCTCATGGGACGGCCCAGGGCCGCGCCCCTGACCGCGCTCAGGGGATGAGCACCAATTTTCCGACGGTCTTTCCCGACTCGATGTCGCGGTGCGCGTCCGCGACCCGATCGAAGGGGTAGCGGGTGACCACGGGCGGGGTGATCGCGCCCGCGGCGAGCCAGCCCATGATGGCGGCCATGCCCTCTTCCAGGATGTCGGTGCGGTCGAACAGGTAGCTCAGGTTGAAGGCGAGCACGCTCTTGCTGTCGTTCGTCATGTCGAGCGGGTTGAACCGGGGCGTGCGCAGGTAGTCGGCGGCGAGCTTGAGGTAGTTGGGCCGGCCCCCGGTCTTGGGCATCATCGTCGCGAAGCCGTACACGACGAGCTTTCCCGCCGGCCGCGTGTGCACGTAGCTCTGCTTGAGCGTCTCGACGCCGTTGGCATCGAGCACGACGTCGTAGCCCCGGTCGGAGAGCGACCGCGCGCGCGCCCACAGGTCCTCGCTGGACTTGTCGATGACGTGGTCGCAGCCGAGCGCGCGCGCGGCCTCCACCTTGTGCGCCGAGCCGACGACGCCGACGACCTCACAACCAGCGAGCTTGGCGAGCTGCACCAGGCAGCTCCCCACGCCCCCCGCGGCCGAGTGCACGAGGACCCGGTCCCCTTTGCGCGGGTGCGCGAGGTGGTGGAGCGCGAAGTACGCGGTCAAGTAGACGGCGGGGATGGCGGCGCCGGCGCCGAAGCCGAGCGCCGCGGGGAGCGCGAACACTTGCGCCCGCGGCACCGTGACCTCGGTCGCGTAGCCGTCGAACAGCGTGACCGCGATCACGCGATCGCCCACGGCGAGACCCGTGACACCGTCACCGACCTCACGCACGCGGCCGGCGACCTCGAACCCCGGCGTGATCGGCCAGCCCACCTTCTCGCGAGCCGACGCGTAGAGGCCCATCCTGACCACCACGTCGGCGTAGTTCACGCCTATCGCTTCGACGTCGATCGTGATCTGACCGGGGGCCGGCTCCCGCGACGGGCGCGTCTCGATCGCGAGTCGATCGTAGGAGCCAGCCTTGTGCACCACGACGCGGCGAACGGTCATCGCCCGGGGTCTGTCATCGTGAGGGCTTGGCCGCAAGCGAGGTTGCCGCCCCGAGCCGCGCGCCACCCAGCTCGCCGAGGTGGGTGTGGCGGAAGCCGCTCGCGTACTTGAGCCCGTAGCCGAGCATGCGATCGAAGCCGACGTGCGCGCCCCACACGAGGGCGACGGCGAGCCCGACCGAACCGACGCCGAGCCCGAGGTAGGCGACGAGGCCCAGCGCGAATGGGCCGAGGTAGCTGTGCGCCGCGTTGTACGCGAGCGCGCCCCAGCGCGGCCCGGCGAGGTAGCCGAGGAACGACGCATCCGGCACCAAGAACAGCGCCGCGAAGAGACCCCAGCCGGCGCCGAGCCGAGCGTACGCGAGGACGGCAGCCAAGAGGACGACCGCGCCTTCGACGCGAAGCAGCGCCCGGGGGCCGCCGCGGGTGAAGCCGGTTGCGGGCGAGGGGTCGACGGGGGTGGGTGCGTTCGAGCCGTCCATGCGGGTCATCATGAGGCCCGCCGATGCTCAGCACGATTGTACAAATCTCTCTATCCGCTCATTATGTTTTGATGAGCACCTCGAGCCCGTCCTGGGAGCTCTACGGCACGTTCCTCGCAGTCATGCGCGAGGGCAGCCTCTCTGCGGCGTCACGTGCGCTCGGGCTGGCGCAGCCCACCGTCCGGCGGCGGATCGAGGCGCTCGAGCAGGCGCTCGACGTCGTCCTCTTCACCCGCGCAACGAACGGGCTCGTCCCCACCGAAGCGGCCGCGTCCACCGTGTCGCACGCCCAGGCGATGGCGGCGTCCGCCGATGCGTTGGTTCGCGCGGCGTCGGCCCCGCTGCAGGCGGATCGTGGCACCGTCCGCGTGGCAGCGAGCGAGACGGTCGGCGGCGAGGTGCTCCCGGCCCTCCTCTCGCCGCTCCTCGACGCCCACCCCGGGCTCGCGATCGAGCTCGTGCTCGGCAACAGGAACGAGGACCTCTTGCGCCGCGACGCCGACGTGGCGGTCCGCATGGTGCGCCCGACGCAGCGCGCGCTCGTCGCGCGGCGCGTCGGTGCCGTCCCTCTGGGTCTCTTCGCGAGCGAGGCGTACGTCGGCGCGCACGGGCTTCCGTCCAAGCCGGTGGATCTCGCGCGGCACCGCTTGGTCGGACAAGACAAGCAGCGAGGCCTGATCGACGGCCTCGCCTCGATCGATATCGCGACCACCCCCCGCGACTTCGCCTTCCGGAGCGACAGCGACCTCGCGCAGCTCGCGGCCGTGCGCGGCGGCGCAGGGATCGGTGTCTGCCAGCTGCCGCTGGCGCCGCGGTGGGGGCTCCGGCGCGTCCTCCCCGCGATCTCGTTCGCGCTCGATTGCTGGGTCGTGACGCACGAAGATCTGCGCGACGTTCGGCGCGTACGCGTGGTGTGCGACCACCTCGTCGCCGCGCTGACCCGCTACATCGGCGCTGTCCCCTCCAGGGGCCGCTCGCGCCGCTGACCGCCCCTTCGATGTCGCACCTCACCGAGCGCGGTCGCGGTTACCGCGCAAATCGCTCACGAGCGGCGTGGCATGTCGGTTGCGAGGTGCGGAGCGCTCTCCGGAGCCGGAAGGACAGAACAGGATGATCCGATCCCCCTTCACCTTCTCCGCGGCGACGCTCGTCGGCCTCCTGGCCGGGTGCACCGGCGATATCGGAGACGCCCCCGAGCCCACGGGCCCCGACATCGAGGCGCTCTGCGCGGCGGGTGATCTCCCCGGTCCGCGGCCGCGCCTCGTGCGCCTCACGCATCAGCAGTATGACAACACCGTCGCCGAGCTGCTGGCTCTGCCTGGGATCACGCCCAGCGACGCCTTCATCGACGATCCGGCGTTCGCCGGGTTCACGAACAGCGCCGAGGGCATGCTCGTCTCGGACCGGTTGGCGCGCGACTACCGGCGCTCCGCAGAAGACCTCGCGACCCTCGTGTCGCCCGCAGACGTGCTCGCCCCGCTCGTCCCCTGCGACGTCGCCACCGGCGACGACGCGTGCGCGCGTGACTTCATCGCCGCGTTCGGCCGGCGCGCGTTCCGCCGGCCGCTCGAAGCGGCAGAGATCGACGCTTACGCGGCGCTCTACGCGCGCGGCAACGGCAAGTTCGCCGCCGGCTCCCCGTTCGAGCAGGGCATCCGCCACGTCGTCGAAGCGTTCCTGCAATCGCCGCACTTTCTCTATCGGATCGAGCTGTCCGAGCAGCTCGACGCCGATCAGCTGATCCCGCTGACGGGCTACGAGGTCGCGACGCGTCTCTCGTACCTCATCTGGAACGGCATGCCCGACGACGAGCTGCTCGACGCCGCCGAGCGGGGCGATCTGCTCACCGACGCCGGCATCGAAGCCCAGGCGCGCCGCCTGCTCGCCGACCCGCGCGCCGCCGAGCCCGTCGACGACTTCCACACCCAGTGGCTCGAGCTCGATCGCTACGACAACCTCCAAAAGGACGCCGCGCTCTACCCGAGCTTCGGCCCCGAGGTGGCGGCCTCGATGAAAGAAGAGACGCAACGGTTCATCCGGCACGTCACCCTCGAGCAGAACGGGGGCATCGAAGAGCTGCTCCAGTCGCGAACGACGTTCGTGAACGATCGCCTCGCGCCCATCTACGGGCTCGAGGGTGACTTCGGCCCCGAGCTCGTGCAGGTCGAGCTCGACCCGTCCGAGCGCGCCGGCCTCCTCACCCAGGCGGGGTTCCTCGCCTCGCACGCCTACCCGAGCTCGTCGTCGCCCATCCACCGCGGCGTGTTCGTGCAGCGGCGCGTCCTCTGCCGCGACATCCCCGACCCCCCTGGCGACATCGACACCACGCTCCCCCCCATCTCGGGCGACATCAAGACGACGCGCCAGCAGGTCGAGGTGCACACGTCGCCGCAGGCGTGCGCCGGGTGTCACAACCTGATCAACGCACCCGGCTACGCGCTCGAGAACTTCGACGCGGTCGGGGCCTGGCGCGAGACCGACAACGGCGAGCCCGTCGATCCGACGGGCAGCTTCACCATCGGCGACACGCCCGCGACCGTGAGCGGCCCGATCGACATGATCGAGCAAGTCGCGACCAGCGATGCGGCGGGCGCTTGTTACCTGACCCAGTGGTACCGCTACGGCTTCGCCCGCGCGGAGACCGAGGCCGACATCTGCACGATCGAGGTCTTGAACGAGCGCTTCGTCGCATCCGGCTACGACGTGAAAGAGCTGCTCGTGGCCTTCGCCCTGACGAAAACATTCCGCTACCGCATCGGTGAGGAGGTGGGACAGTGAGGCGCCGATGGTTCTTGAAGGGCGCGCTCGGCGCGACCCTGGGCCTGCCGATGCTCGAGTCGCTGGCCCCGCGTGAGGTCCACGCCGCACCGGTCGAGGACCGCCGGCTCATCGTCTTTTTCTGCTGCAACGGCGTGAACATGGACCGCTGGTGGCCGAACGTGTCGTACGGCGCGATAACGGAGGGCTCGTTCGACGCCGACTGCGGGCTCCTGCCGCTCGCGCCGTTCGCGAACAAGCTGCTCATCCCGCGGGGGATGCACATGTCGCCGCGCGGGTTCGGGTGGGACCAGAGCGCCGGCGACGATCACGCCAAGGGGATGGGCTGCAAGCTCACCGCACGACGCCTGCTCGACGGGTCGACCTACGCCGACGGGCCGTCCGTCGATCAGCACATCGCCCAGGCCGTGAACCCCAACGGCGACCCGGCGCTGACGCTCATGGCGGGCTGGCGGGCCAACGGTGTCTTGGGCCACATCTCGTACAGCGGCTCCAACCAGCCCGTCACGGCCGAGGGCAACCCGCTCCTCGCCTACCAAGACCTCGTGGGGCTCGGCAGCCTGCCCGACGAAGACGTGGCTCGCCTGATCGCGCGCCGCGAGAGCGTGCTCGATCTCGTCCGCGGCGAGTACGAGACGTTGCTCTCGAAGAACCTGAGCAAGGCGGACCACGACAAGCTGCAGCAACACTTCGACGCCGTGCGCGACCTCGAGAACAACATGAACGGCACGATCGCGTGCAACCTCGACCCCACCCGTGAGGGTGAGCTCGAGGGGATCGACCCGAACAACGTGGCAAACGACTCCGAGTTCCGCACCATCGGCCGGATGCAGCTCGACGTGCTCGCCATGGCCATCGCTTGCGGCGCGACGCGGGTCGCGTCGATGATGTGGGGCTCGGGGGCGGGCGGCCCGATCTTCAACTGGGACGGGATGAGCCACGGTTTCAACCACCACAAGCTCTCGCACGGCAACACGATGGACGACAACTCGGGCAGCGAGGTCGCCGGCTACGAGAACATGCTCTGGGAGATCGATCGCTGGTACGCCACCGAGCTCGCGTACCTCTTGGGCAAGCTCGACTCCTACCAAGAGGCCGACGGCAGCACCGTCCTCGACAACTGCGGCGTCGTCATGATGAACGAGCTCTCGCACGGCAAGGATCACGATTTTCGCGACCTGCCGATCGTGATCGCGGGCGGTCTCGGCGGCTATTTGAAGACGGGCGAGTACATCAAGGTGACGGCGCAGGCCGACACCAAGAACGACGCCGACGCGCCCCACAACAAGCTGCTGACTACCCTCTGCAACGGCATGGGCGTGGCCGAGACCCACTTCGGCGACCCCGGCCTGGGCGAGCCGGGCGAGTTCGATCAGCTCAAGGTGTGAACCGGGCCTGCAGCCGGGCTCGGCAATGGGATAGGTTCGTCGGATGTCGCAGCAGACGATCGACGCCGGTCCGTTCAAGCTCTCGTTTCAGCCCCCCGTGTTCGAGACGGTCGAGGGCGAACGTCTCCATCGCAAGCGCCGGCTCGCGGCCGCGTTTCGGCTGTTCTCGAAGATGGGATTCGACGAGGGGGTCGCCGGGCACATCACGGTGCGCGACCCCGAGCACACCGAGACGTTCTGGGTGAACCCGTTCGGCTTTCACTTCAGCGAGATCAAGGCATCGACGTTGATCCGCGTGGACCACGCGGGCGAGACGGTCGAGGGCAACTACCCGGTCAACCGCGCCGCCTACGCCATCCACTCGCGCGTGCACGCGGCGCGGCCAGACGTCGTCGCGGCCGCGCACGCGCACTCGCTGCACGGCAAGGCGTTCTCGAGCCTCGGCAAGCTGCTCGATCCGCTGACCCAAGACGCCTGCGCCTTCTACGGCGACCACGCCCTCTACGAAGAGTTCGGTGGCGTCGCGGTCGAGCTCGACGAGGGCGAGCGCATCGCCAAGGCGCTCGGCGACAAGAAGGCGGCGATCCTCATGAACCACGGGCTCCTCACGGTGGGCGCGACGGTCGACGCGGCGGCGTGGTGGTTCATCACCATGGAGCGCTCGTGCCAGGCCGAGCTCCTCGCGCGGGCCGCCGGCGAGCCCAAGCTCATCGGCAAAGCCGCGGCCGAGCAGAGCTTCGGGATCACGGGCAACCCGATCGCAGGGTGGTTCCAGTTCCAGCCCCTTTACGCGCGCATCGTCCGCGAGCAGCCCGACCTGCTCGACTGATCGCCCTCGCGCCTCAACCCGCGAACGCGACCCGCTTGCCCATCCGGGCGAGCGGGACGGTCACGCCCGCCTTGGTCGGCGCGTCGAAGCGCTCGATCACCTCGAACCCATACGCGCGATAGAGCGGCTCGCCCGGGACGGTGGCGACGAGCTCGAGGGCGCGAAAGCCCTCGCTCACCGCGGCCGCCTCGCAGAGCTGAAGGACGAGGCGCCCGATGCCGCGCCGCACGTACGCCGGGTGGGTGTACATCGCCCGCACCCTCGCGGGCTCATGCTCTGGATCGAGCAGCCGCGCGTCGCGCCCGCTCGTGTGGTCGCCGCCGAAGAGCGTCGCTCGCCGGCTCCAGCCGCCGCAGCCCACGATGCGCCCCTCGCCCTCGACCGCGAAGTAGGTGGCGTCTTCGACGAGCTGGGTGTCCACACCCATCACCTCGTACGACGCCTCGGTCCGCGCGGGGTCGAGGACGGCGCCGACGAGATCGCGGATGGCGAGGTGCATCAGCTCACGTAGCGCGTCGAGATCGCTCGTGGTGGCGAGCCGGTGCGTGAAGGGCAAAGGGTTCGCGGCCACGACCGACGCCTACCACGGCGCGCCCGTGAGAGCATGGCGCCCATGCCGCTCTACGAGGACGACTTGGCGCTGATCCAGGCCGCGAGCTTTGGCGGCCACGCTGCACTGGTCACGCCCTGGCTGCTCGAGCGGCTGCGGGCGCAGACGCCACCCGTCCGCCGCGTGCTCGATATCGGCTGCGGCGCCGGCGTGAGCAGCCGCGTGCTCTCCGACGCGGGCTTCGACGTCGTCGGGATCGATCCGTCCGAGGCGCTGATCGAGCATGCCAGGCGCGCCGCGCCCCAGGCGACGTTGCGCGTGGGGTCCGCCTACGACGCCCCTCTGCCCGCCGCCGACGCCATCCTCGCCGTCGGCGAGCCCCTCACGTATCACCCACCGGACAGCGACGCCGACGCCGCTCTCTCCGGCTTCTTTCGCGCGGCCGCGGCC
>CALKVR010000885.1 GCA_938004815.1 uncultured Polyangiaceae bacterium
CCCTCGCGCCGCGAGGGGGGTGACGTGGCTCGAGCGTCTGCTCGTGAGCTTCTTGGTGGTGGTCGCGCTGTTCGCGGCCTCGGGGAGCGAAGCGTCCGCGAAGCCGGCGAAGGTCGACGTCGCGGCGGTGGAGTTCAAGGACGAGTCGACCAAGAAGCAGACGCAGAAGCGGATCGGCACCGCGATCCGCCGCCAGGCCCACAAGGCCGCCAAGCACCTCGACTTCGGCGTGAGGGGCCGCGTCGAGATCACGTTCCTCGTGCGCGACATCACGACCGTCGAAGAGGACGGCGTCATGAGCATCACCTGCACGCTCGTCGGGCGCCTCAAGGGCGGGGGCAGCGCGCGGTCGAAGATCCGCTTTGGGGGCAAGCCGGAGAAGCAGAAGAAGCTCGAGCGGCAGGTCGTCGCGGCCGCTACCGACGGCGTCATGACGCGCCTCGCGCAGCTGTCGCGCGAGCGCGAAAAAGAGCGCGAAAAGAAGGCCGACTGATCGCTTCGCGACGCTGGCGCGCGATAGCCGCCGTGGGTACGCTTTCGGCCGCATGCGTCCCTCCCCGCTCGCTCGGCGCGCCCGCTCGCTCGTCCCTGCCCTGTGCCTCGGCGCCCTCGTCGCGACGGCGGCGCTCTCGACGGACACGGCGTCCGCGCAACCGGCAGCGCCGAAGCAGCAGCCCGCCCCGAAGAAGCCGGCGCCCGGCGACCCCAAGGAGCCCGCCAAGCCGAACCTGAAGCGGCCGCGGCTGCCAGGCCTGCCGCGCCCGCTGCTCCCAGGCGACAAGAAGCCCGACCCCAAGGGCGACAAGAAAGACGACAAGAAGCCCATCACCGTGGACGAGGAGGCGCCCGCCGACCTGCGCTGGACGCACGGGACGGCGGACGCGATGGTCGATCACGCGCTGAAGCGCGCCGAGTACACGACGACCGACGCCGTGGCGGGCGTGCTCGTGGCGATGGCGATGCGCGATCACGCGTCGCCCGATCGTGTGTCACGCGGCCTCGCGGCCCTCAGCCGTGCGCAGAAACCGCTCTCGCACGAGGCGCGCCTGCTCCACCAGTGGATCACGCCGCTGCCGGTCGGCCGCGCGTGGGAGGGCTTCTCGCGAGCCAAGCTCGACGCGCCCTCGCAGGCGACTGGGCTCGTCAAGACGGTCGCCGTCGTGGGGCCGTTCCAAGACGAGGGCGGCGGGCTGTTCAAGCAAGAGGGGCCCGAGGCGCCCGATTCGAGCTTCGCCGACATGGCGGCCGAGTACTCGTGGGGCGACTACGAGGTCCGCGTGCGGCGCGCGTTCCCGGATACCGTCACCGCGCAGGGCGTACCGCTCGATCTCTACGTCTCGCCTCGCGTCGAGACGTGCAGCTACGTCGCCACGAAGGTGACGTTTCCGTCATCTCCCAAGACGGTCGTCGTCCGGGTCGCGGCGGCCGGGGCGGTCCGCCTCATGTGGGACGGCGACACCGTCGCCTCGAGTGAAGAGGTACACGCGCGCGGCATCCTGGATCGGCTCGCGGTATCGATCGAGCCGGAGCCCGGCGCACACCTCGTCGCGGTCAAGGTCTGCTCGTCCCCCTTGGCCGACGACGGCCGCGTCCGCATCCGCTTCACCGACGAGGCGGGCAGCCCGGTGCGCGTCGAGGGCAGCAGCGATCTTTCCGCCCTCCCCGCCGACCGCGCCCAGGGGCGCCCGCTTGCCTCCGCGCCCAAACCTGCGGCCAAGCCCGCCGCCAAGCCGGCCGCCCAACCGAAGCCGGCGCCCAAGGCGCCGCCTGCGAAGCCCGTCGCGCGCGTGAAAGCCAAGCGCGTACAGACCGCGCTCGAGAAGGCGGTCGCGGTGGGGGACGCCCCGCCGACCCGGCGCGCGCTCTCTGCGGTCGTGGTCCTCACGCTCGGCGGGGCCGACGACACGCGCTCGCCGCGCGCCCCGGGGCTCCTCGATCGCATCGCGCGCGACCCGCAGACCAACGCCGACCAGCTCGCGGTGGCCGGGTGGCTCTCGGGCTTCGGCGCCAACAAGAGCGGGTGGCTCAACCAGGCCGCCGACAGGGGGTTGGCGGCCGGCGACCGGGACACGGCGTCGTTCGCGCTTCGCCGGTTGGCCGAAGCGCAGGTGGCCAAGGGCAACGTCGATTGGGCGCTGAAGACGCTCGGTCGCGAGCCCCTCAAGGGCGCCACCGATGTCGACGCGCGCGCTCTCCGCGCCTCGATCAAGGCGCGCTCCGGCGGCGAAGCAGCCCGGCTGGCGTCGCTCGCCGAGCTCCGCGCGATCGACGACGATCTCAAGCACCGCGTGCCGACGGCCGTGCTCCGAGAGCTCGGCTCGCTCTCCTCGAGCCGCCCCGAGACACGCCGCGCGCCGGCTCGCCCCCGTCGCCGTCGACGGCCGCGGCCCCGCCTACGCCCAGGCCGCTGCGATCGAGGGGGCGGCGTCCTTCGAGGCGGTCGCGGCGTCGCTCGTCGTTCACCAGATCACGGCTGACAATCTCGTCATGCTCGGTCGGCAGCTCCTCTCGCTCGAGCGCTACGCCTGGGCGCGCGAGGTGCTGTTCACCGCCACCAAGCTCTCGCCCAACGAGCCCGACGGGTGGGAGGCGCTCGCCCAAGCCCGGGAGGGCGTCATTCAAGCCGAGACCGCGGCAGGCGCGCCCCCAACCGACAGCCCGCTCCATGCACAGGCGGCGCGGC
>CALKVR010000886.1 GCA_938004815.1 uncultured Polyangiaceae bacterium
GCCTCAGGAAGCATCGAGCAGATGGCGGCAGCGCGGTGCCGACTTGTCGGTTGTCAATCGCCTGTCGCCTGTCGTGTATTTTTGCCCTATTCGAACTTGCCGGTCACGGAGAGGAAGGTGAGCTTGTCGTTCGTCTCGCGGAGGCGCACCGTCAGCATGCGGACGAAGCTCCAGAGCACCTCGTAGGCGAGGTCCTTGTGCAAAAAGAGCAGGTCCTCGAACGCGTCTTTGGGGAGCGTGAGGAGGCGTACGCGCTCGTGCACCTTCGCGTCGGCGGAGCGCGGCGCCGAATCGATGAGCGCCATCTCGCCGAAGACCGCGCCGGGGCCGAGGATGGCGAGCGCCTCTTCACCCATCCCCGGGACGTCGCGGCTGATGCGGATGCGCCCCTCGAGGATCATGTAGAGCTTGTCGCCGACCGAGCCGTGCTGAAAAATCAGGGTGCCCAGCCCGTGCGCCTCTTCGTTGGCGACGCGGGCGATGAGCTCGAGGGCGGGCCGCGTCAGCCCCTGGAACAGGGCCACCTTCGCGAGGCGCTCGACGCGCTCGTCCAGGTCTACGGCAGCCACGCTCGACTCCATCGGGGCCAGTCTAGCCAAGGACCGGCTAACGCGAGAATTTCACGCGGATCGGGGGGGTCGTGGTGGTCGTCTTCTCGCCGTCTTTGTCGAGACCGGCCACATAACGACGGCCCAGCGCGCATTTGCGAGCGGCCCGCCCGAAACCCGCCCCCGGGTCGGCGATGACGCTGACGCTGGCGGGGGAGCCGTCGGGCCGGACCGTCACCACGATCGTCGCCACGGCGCTGTCTCGGCCCTCGGCGTCGGCCTCGGGCGGGAACGGGCAGCTCCACGACGTCGAGCCCTGCAAGGTTGCCGGCCGCGACTTGTCCACCGGCGGGGCGGCGGTCGTCGCCGGCCCCGTGCCCTTGCCGCCCTTTTGGCCGTCGTTGCGGACGACCTGGTTCGGGTCGACGCGCTGGTTGCCCTCACCCGCGTTGGACACGACGCCCGTCGCCGGCCCCTGACTGCCGTCGTGATCCACGATCGAGTAGAAGTTCTCCGGGTCCTGCCCCTTGTCGTCGGCGGTGACGATGTCGGGGGCAGCGGCGGGTTTGGCGGCCGGCTGCTCTTTGTAGATGTCCTCTTGCGGGACGGCCTTCTGAGGGTCCGGCTCGGGCTCGGGCTCCGGCTCGGGCAGCGGAGGCGGCTGCTCCTCTTTCGGGGCCTCGGCTCGCTTCTCGGGCTCGACCTCGTGGGTGGTCCAGAAAAAATCGTGCGCCGAGTCGCGTGCTTCACGCACGAACTGACCCATCGAAATGAGGGCGATGGCCACCCGGAGGACGACGTAGCCGTGGAGGAGGAGGGCGACGACGACGCCGATCGTGAGGCCCATGCGGACGCCGCTCCGCCCCACCTCCATGACGGGGCCCAGCGGGTTCCGCTCGAGGAGCGGAGACGGCTGAGCGACCGAGAGCTCGGCGGGAACGGCGGCGGACGTCATCCTATTTCTCGGGAACGGCTCCTGGCTCGGCCTTGGTCGGCGAGACGCCGAACGCGATCCGGCTCACGCCGGCCTGCTTGAGGAGGTCGACGACGCGCATGACGCGACCGTGAGGAACCGTCGCGTCGGCGCGGATCGTGGCCCGAAGCTCGGGGTTCTTGGAGAGCGCTTCTTTGGCGAGGGGCAGCACGCGCTCGGCCTGCTCGACCTTCTTGCCGTCGACGAAGGTGTCACCGTTCGGGGCCAGATCGACCCCGAACAGGACCTGCTGGTCCTGGCTCTTGGCCGCCTTGGGCAGGTCCATCGGAACGCTCAGGCTCGCGATGATGCGGGCCGTGACCATCATGATGATGAGCAGAACCAGACAGATATCGACGAGCGGGGTGACGTTGATCCCCGAGATGATCCCGTCGTCGTCTTCGCCGCTCGCCGAAGCCATCAGCCCTTCTCCTCTTCCGTGTCGTCTTCGTCGGACGTCTCGGCTTTCGCTTCGGTCTTGCCGGCCTTCTTCGGGTCGGCCTTCTTGTCCTTGGTCGAGACCTCGGCCGTCACGCCCCGGTACGCGGAGGTGATCGGCGAGCCTTTCAGGTGCGAGAGGAGGACACGCGAGAGCGCCTCGGTATTGGCGAGGGTCGCCTTGGTGATGCGCTGAAAGACGTTGTTGGCGGCGACCGCGGGGATGGCCACGCCGATGCCGACGGCGGTGGCGACGAGCGCCTCACCGATGCTGGACATGACGGCTTGCGGGGCGAGCTGGGCCGAGCCGGCCTCGAGCTTCTGCTGGCCGAGGGCGTCGAAGGCCATGACGACGCCGATGACGGTGCCGAAGAGGCCGATGAACGGTGCGTTGTTGCCGAGCGTCGCGAGGTAGGCGAGCCGGCGCTCGAGCTTCATCCGCTGCAGGGCCTTGGCCCCCTCCATCGCCTCTTCTGCCGCGGACGCGCCGCGGTGGGCGACGGCCAAGCCCGCCGAAACCACGGCCGCCTCGGCAGAAGGCGACGCCGCCAGGCGCTTTTGCGCGGCCTCGATCGAGTTTTCGAGCGAGGACTGGAGGTCCTTGGCCAGGCGCGCCAGGTCGTCGCGGAGCGAATTGTAGAACCAGGCCCGCTCCAGGATGATGGCCACGGAGATAACCGACAGCGCGATCATGAGCCACATGACCCATTCGGAGCCCGTGCTC
>CALKVR010000887.1 GCA_938004815.1 uncultured Polyangiaceae bacterium
TGATCTCCTTCCCCGACGTCGACAAGCCGAGGGAGGCCTAGGCCGAACCATGCGCCCCTACGTCATCCGCCAAGGCGACTACCTCACCAAGCTCGCGCACGTGATGGGCTTCGACCCCGACGCGATCTGGAACCACGCCAAGAACGAGCCGATCCGCACGAAGCGCCCCGATCGCAACCTCCTCCACCCGGGCGACATCCTGTGGGTCCCCGACGAGGTCCAGCACCGGCGGCTCGTCGTGCGCGCCGGGGCGAGCAACGGCTACGTCGCGCGGGTGCCCGGCGTCTACATCGCGGTCAAGATCACGATCGGGGGCGAGCCGCTCACCGACGAGGCCTTTCGCATCCTCGGCCTGGGCGAGCCGATCGAGGGCAGGACGGACGACAAGGGCTACATCCGGGCGGGCGTTCCCGTGCACGTCCGCGAGATCGAGGTCTACCTGCCGGAGCGCGATCGCACCCTGCGGCTCCGCGTGGGCGATCTCGACCCCGTCGACACGGTGAGCGGGATCAAGAAGCGCCTGATGCACCTCGGGTACTACCAGCCGAGCCGCGTCGGGGTCGAGAACGCCGCCGCCGACGGTGACGCCCTCGTCAGCGCCCTCAAGGCGTTCCAGTCCGACAAGGGGCTCACCGCGAGCGGCAAGCTCGATGAAAAGACGAGCAAAGCGCTGACGGGCGATCACGGCAGCTGATCGGGCGGGGGCCTTTAGGTGGCGGGCGAGCGTGCCGCTACCGAATCGAGGCCCATAACCCGTGCACCGACTCCTCCCTGATCTGGTCGAACGGCTCACTTCATTCGGGGCATCCGCCATCGGGACGCCGTCGATCCTCGTGGCGGTCCAGGTCCCCGGCGCGGCAGCCCGGTGCATCTGGTCGTTCGGGCCCACCCCGCCTACGCCCTTGATCGAGCGCGTCGCCAACCTGCGGGGGCCGGTCAGCGTCGAAGACATAGAGGCGGGTGCATGCGACTGGGTCGCGGCCTTCGCCGCCGCGCCGGTGACCATCGATGGTGAACGGGTGGGCGGTGTTTGTGTCGCCGACGTTCGCTCTCGGCCTTGGTCGCAGAACGACCGCACCCTGCTGAAAGAGCTCGCCAACCTCATCGGCTACTGCCACGGCCAGCGCCACATCGTCGATCAGCTCCTCGAGCTCTCTCACGTCGATGAGCTCACGAACCTCTACAACCGCCGAGGGTTCATGAACCTCGGCGAGCAGCACCTCAAGCTCGCTTGCCGCGAGCGCCGGCCGGTCACGCTGTTCTTCGTCGACTTGAACGGGATGAAGCAGGTGAACGACGAGCTCGGGCACCACGCTGGCGACCAGGCGCTCCGCGACGCGGCTGCGATCTTGCGGGCGACGTTCCGCGACTCGGACGTGGTGGCGAGGCTCGGCGGCGACGAGTTCGCCATCCTCGCCCACGACTGTTCGGAGGCCGGCACCGAAGCCGTGCGCGATCGCCTCGACGCCGCCATCGCCGCTTTCAACGACACTGGAAGCCGGCCCTTCAAGGTCTCGATGAGCGTGGGCGCGGTCACCCGGATGCCCGACGACACGCAGTCCCTCGCCGAGCTGGTCACCGAGGCCGACGAGCGGATGTACCGCGAGAAGCGCCGCTGGCGCCGCGCCGCCGCCTCTCACCTCGCCTCGTCCTACACGTGGGCGACTTCCCCCTTGGACGCGGCTCCCGCCGAGGGTCCCGAGAAGCAGTCGGCCTGACCACCGCGCCCCGCGGGGCCGCCGCCGGCTCGCGATAGCGCGCGGCGCCCGTGACTGGACCGAACCGATCGGTGCAGTTACGCTGTTTCCATTCCGTCATGGCGGGTCCCTTGCTGAACCGGTCGGCTAGGATCGCCGGTTTCGCCCTGCTCGGCGCCGCCGGGGTTTCCTGTTCGCTCGCCTTCGATCTGGGGCGAGAGCAGTGTGAAAGCGCCGAGGATTGTGCGGAGCTCGGGCCGAACACGACCTGCGAAAACAAGGTTTGTGTAGCGATCCAGAGCGCTGGTGGCGGCGGTGGCAGCAGCAGCTCGGGCGGCGGGGGCCAGGGCCAGGGGGGCGAGGACCCGCTCTGGGGTTGCATCGACGAGTTCGTTTCGCCGGTCACCTCGCCGACCGAGATGGTGACCTACAACTACCGCATCGAGCTGGCGGTGAACCCGGGGCAGCCGCCCCCGGGGCTGATGGTC
The DNA here is from genome assembly GCA_938004815.1 of uncultured Polyangiaceae bacterium. Taxonomy (GTDB): domain Bacteria; phylum Myxococcota_A; class Polyangia; order Polyangiales; family Polyangiaceae; genus Xiheicaenibacterium. The sequence continues at coordinate 2,186 of CALKVR010000887.1, forward strand.
GAGCTCTGCGGCCTGCTCGATTTCACCTGCGCGTCGCCGTTCCCCATCGACCAGGTCGACCCTGACGGCACCGTCATTTTTACCCTCACCGCCGACACCGAGGCCTTCCTCAAGATCGACGGCGACATGCTCAAGCCATCACGCGCGTACCTGCCCACGCCGCCGGTGGTGCTCCCGCCCAAGCAAAAGATCATCCGCGTCGTCCGCGAAGACGAGTTCGCCAACATCGTCCTCACCAGCGGTAAGACGTACGACCCGACGCGCGGCACGGTGATCATGCTCACGGTCGACTGCAACGACGACCGCGCCGCGGGGGTACAGCTCGCCAGCGACGAGATCGACGCCGACACCATCCCCTACTACTTCAAGGGGCAGCTACCGAACTTCACCGTCCTCGAGACCGACCTCCAGGGCGCAGGCGGTTGGGTCAACCTGCCGGTCGGCCTCGTCAACGCGCGAGCCGTACGCACCGCGACCGGTGAGCCGATCGGCTCTGCCAGCTTCTCGTCGCGCGCCAACGAGCTCGCCTACGTGCCCATCGGGCCGACACCGGGGGCGCAGTGAGCCGGCTGCTCGCGATGAGTCGGGGGGGTTGGTGAGCGGCCGCATCGGCAAGTACCGCGTCCTCGCGCGCCTGGGCCAGGGCGGCATGGCGCGGGTGCTCCTCACGCTCAGCGAGGGCCCGCACGGGTTCAACAAGCTCTTGGTGGTGAAAGAGCTTCGTGAAGAGCTGGCCCACGACCCCGAGTTCTTGACGATGTTCACCGACGAGGCGCGCATCGCGGCGCGCTTGAACCACCCAAACATCGTCCAGACCTACGAGATCGGCAACGACGAGGATCGCTACTTCATCGCGATGGAGTACCTCGAGGGCCAGCCGCTCAACGCCATCTTCAGGCGCCTCGGCCGCCGAGCGATCCCCCTCGAGATCCACCTGCGCATCCTCGCCGACGTGCTCGCGGGGCTCGAGCACGCGCACGCGATGAGCGATTTCGACGGCTCGCCGCTCGGGATCGTGCACCGCGACGTGAGCCCGCAGAACGTTTTCGTCACCTACGAGGGGCAGGTCAAGCTCGTCGACTTCGGGATCGCCAAGGCCGCCGGCGCGTCGAGCCGCACCCAAGAGGGCATCCTGAAGGGAAAG
>CALKVR010000888.1 GCA_938004815.1 uncultured Polyangiaceae bacterium
CCTAGGCATCAACCCGGTCACCAAGGCCAGCCAGTGGATCTTCTCCACCGACGACGCCGGCTCTGCCCTGGTCGACGCCACGACGTGCAAGCTGTTTCAGGGGCCTCGGCGCGACTAAGGAGCCTTCGGGGCGAGCAGCAAGTGCGTCGGGGCAGGCGCGCCCCCCTGCCACTACCCGCGGCGGGCGCGCGCATGCATCCGCCTTCTGCCGCCCTGGGCGCGAGCTTGGTGAGGGCGCGGGACTTCCCCCGCGGTTGCAACCGAGTGGATGCGGTCTTGATCGGGGCGGTTCCGTCCGCGGTTGAGACCGCGACGAGCTCGCTTCTGCGCTGTCTCTTGGTCTTTGCGCGGGTTTGCAGCCGTACTGCGCGGTCGTCGGCGCAACTCCGGTCGTAACTGCGAGTCGCGGTTGGAACCGCGGCCGCAACTGCCGCCATCAAAGTCTAAACCACCACGTTGCGTCCGTTTCCCGCTCGTGGTCGCAACTCCGGACGCAACCGCCCGCGGACCCTGGCGCTCCGACGCGATTCGTTCGGTCGCAGCTCCGGACGCAACCGCGCGCGGACCCTCGCGCCGAGGCGATTGGTGGCAGATGCCCGCCCGCAAGCGGCCACGCGAGAGCGGCCCTCACCTCCCTCCGCGCCGATAACCGACCCCGCGATGAGAACGACAGAGATGTCAGGCTCCCCCCTCACCGAAGGTGAGGGGGGCTGGGGGGGGAAAGAGCAGCACCGAGGTCATCCGGCACAACGACGACGCCCTTTTTCTCCAACCCGCTAGAACGTGACGCCGATCGCGACGCCCGCGCCGTCGGGCCCAACCCACGGGGCAACCGAGGCGGCCTGGGGCTCGTCGCTCTTCACCAGGCCCAAGCCGTCGACGACGAGGAGCACGACGCCGGTCGCGAGGGCGACGCCGCCAACCGAGAACGCGACGGTGGAGACGATGCCCTTGGTCTCGGCCTCGTCGATCTGGAGCCGGCCGAGGGGCGTGCACCTCTTGTCGGGGCACAGGGCCTCGTTGTCCTCGGCCTCGCTGACCTCGACGAGCGTCTGTACGCCGAAGATCGTGCCCATGACGATGCCGACGAAGCCGAAGCCCGACGAGACGAAGCCGGCGATCCCCATCGCGGAGGAGCCGCGCCGGCCGTCGCCCTCGGGCGGCTCGGGCGGCGGCGGCTTCTTGGGCGACGGCGGCGCAACGACCGGCCTTTTCAGGCGCGGCACGAGGACGCCCTTGGCGTCGGCGTCGGCGCCGATCCGCACCTCGGCCCGGAACGGCTCGTGACCGGGGGCCTGGGCGGTGACGACGTGCAGGCCGGGGTCGATCACGAGGAGCGCGCCGAGCTGGTCGGGTGTCATGACGATACCGTCACGTTTGACGACCAGGCCGGGCAGCGATTCGACCACCTCGACCCGCAGCTTCGAGAGGCGCGGCGCGAGGCGGCTCGCGGCCTCGCGCGCCTTCGTGGCGCGGTCGGGGTCGCCCGACTTTTCGGCCAGGCTGCTGAGCTCGACCAGCTCTCCGTACGCCGTCGCGATCTTGCCCTGGAGCTCGTGGCACCGCGCGAGATCGGCGAGCGGCACGACCGCGCGCTCGGCCGCCACGCTCTCGCCCAGCTTGGAGCAAGCCTCGTCGACCCGGCCCGCGTCGAGCAAGGCCAGACCCTGTCGATGCAGCTCGGCCGCGGCGGCCGGATCAGCGGCCGCCCGCGCGGGCGCGGCGACCAGGGCCGCGAGCAACAGACAGCCAGCGACGCGCTTCATCGCGGCTGAATCCGGTTGAGGCTCACGTTCTCGTCCCACTCCGAGCCGTAGCCCTCGTAATGCACGCGGTAGCGCTCCTTGCCGACGACATCGACGATCTGGGCTGGGTAAAAGCGGCCGTTCCACTCGACCTTCACCTGGTCGCCGAGGCGATAAGTGTTCGTCTGAGCCGCGAGCGCCGCCTTTTGTCGGACCTTGGCCGGGGGCTCGGGGCGCGGCTCGTCACCCTTGCGAAAACCCTTGATGCGCGACCGCACGACGACCTCGTCCCAGGTCTCGTCGTAGCCGTCGTAGTGCACCTTGAACTTGGTCGGCCCGTCGACCGCCAAAATGACGGCCGGGTACTCTTTGCCCTCCCACTCGACCATGACCTCGTCACCGGCCCGGTAGCTGCGCGAGCACGCGGCGAGGAACACCACGAGCAGCAGGGCACGCCAGAGGCGCACCCCCCTCTGCGGAGCGGAGGGGGGAATGGGGGGAGGAGACGGCGGCGACGAGCGCATGAAACGAGGAGCGCGGCTCTGCCCCGGCGAGGCCGAGGTGCGCTCGAGCGATCTACGCCAGGAACGCCGGGGGCGAAACGCCTACGCGACGGTAGAGGGATCGCGCGACCAGACGAGAGAACGACCCGCGCGGCACGTACACCTCACCGGCGGGCGCGGTGTCGAGCGCGGCGTCGGGCTCGTGCCCCTCGGCCACGGCCTCGATATCGGCGCGAAGCGCGCTGGCCGTCGCGTATCGAAGCGCTGGATCCTTGCGCAGGCATTTGTCGACGATCGCCTCGAGGTTGGGGTCGACGTCGGGCACGACGCTGCGCAGGGGCGGGTGCGGTGCGAGCAGGCTCTTGGCGAGCAGCTCTTCACCCTCGCCCTCGAAGGCGCGCCGCGCCGAGAGCGTCTCGTACATGACGAGGCCGAAGGCGTAGATGTCGGTGCGCGCGTCGACCTCGTCGGCCACGCACTGCTCCGGGGCCATGTGGGTGGCGCCGCCGGCGACGGTGCCGTTGGTGGTGACGGTGGCGTCGCGGATGCGGCCGAACCCGGCGTCGAGCACCTTGACCGCGTACGGCTCGCCCGGCTCGCCGACGAGGAACACGTTCTCGGGCTTGAGCCCGCGGTGGGTCATCCCGCCGAGGTGCACCGCCTCTAGCGCGGCCGCGACCTCACGCAGGACGGGCAGCCCGATCTCGGTGTCCATCGGCGCGCGCGCCAAGTACTCGTTGAGCGACTCGCCGAAGAGGTGCTCCATCACCACGATCGGCGTGCCGTCGCCGCGCGCGGTCACGGAGAGGATGGCGACGAGGTTGTCATGCGCGATGGCTTGCGCCTCGATCCCGGCGCGCGTGAACCGTTCGCGAGCGACCTTGTCGTGGGCCCACGGTGGCTCGAGGATCTTGAGCGCGACCGGCTCCTTGGTCTTCACGTCCTCGGCGAGGTACACGCGCGCGACCGCGCCGTGGCCGAGGAACCCTTGCACCGCGTAGCGCCCCGCGAGGACGGCCCCCATGTGCTGGGTCTTGCGGACCCGCAGGTGCTCGACGCGACGGCCACCCGAGAGCGGCTCGCCGTCGAACGCGCAGGCCGTCTCCCCCTCGGGATAGGTCCGGTGACAACGAGGGCAAAACATGACGCCCGTGTCGACGATAGCACCAGGCGCCCGCTCTGGGGCGTCAGCTCGCGCGGAGCCCAATCCGGCCCGCGAAGTCGGCGTGCCGATCGAGCCATGACGCAAGGCGTTCGCGCGTGGACCGGTACGCGTGCTCGAGAACCGAACGCCGCGCCTCGAAGCTGCGGTTGTTGCGCAAGAACAGCACGCCGTCTTCGGGGTGGGGCGCCAGCAAGAGGACGCCCATGCCGGGCGGCGGCGCCGCCATCTCGCGCTCGAGCATGGCCTGGCTCGCGATGCGCCGTGATTGATTGAGCACCCAGAGCGCGCCCTTGTCGCGCACGCTCGTGCCGAGCCCGTAACCCGTCGGCACCGCGCCCCCGCCGGTGGCCACGGGGATGCGCGGATTGACGACGATGGTGAAGTCGGCGCGAGCCGCGCTGGCGACGTCGAAGTGGGTCATCGAACAGAGACCGCCGTCGATGTAGTGCCGATCGCCGATGCGCACGGGCGTGAAAAAGAGCGGCAGCGCGCACGACGCGGTGCAGGCGAGCGAAACGGGGATGTGGTCGCTGCCCGGGTCGCCGAACACGGCGCGCCGGCCGGTGTCGAGCTCGTACGCGATGATCCGGAGCGGCTTGGGCATGTCGTAAAAGACGTTCGGGATGTCGCGGCGCGCGAAGTAGTCGGCGAGCACGCCCTCGAGCTTGGCGAGGGTGAACAGGCCGGCGGGGATCGAGTCTTCGAGCCGATCGAGCTCTTCGAGGACGCGGTCTTTGGGGCCCACGGTGGTGAGGCTGGGCCGCCGCGGATCGAGGCGCGGCAAGGCGTGCCGAAACGCGAGGTACCCCGTCTTGACCATGCGGCGCCACTCGCCGTAGTCGGGGGCGAGCACGTGCTTGCGCTCGAGCGGAAAGAACGGGTCGGCCGGGTCGAGGAGCGCGCGGTAAAGGCGCTCGGCCGAGATGCCGCCGGCGAGTGACGCTGCCACCACCGAACCGCCCGCGTGGCCGATGTACACCGCGACGTCGTCGAAGCCCTCGAGGGTGTCATGGAGCGCCGCGAGCGCCCCCACCTGGTAGAGCGCGCCCGAGAGCCCGCCGCCGGGCAGCGATATCGCGACCCGCGGCCGCTGGCTCGTCACGACACGTCCTCGGCGCGCGCGGCCTCGGCGCTCTCGCTCTGGCGCCCGAGCCACACGATCGCGGCGATGACGAGCGCGGACGCGGCGGCGGTGAGCCCGATGATCGATTTGGACGGCTGGAAGTCTTCTTGGCGCGCAGCGAGCTGGCCCATCGCGACGGCGTTGAAGCTCGCGTGCGCGAAGATCGAGGGCAAGAGCGAGCCGCTCTGGTACCGGAGCACACCGAGGATCACGCCCATCGGGATGATGCAGACGATGTCCTGCCATTTCATGTGCACGGCGGCGAAGAGCAGCGCCGTCATCGCGACCGCCACGAGCGGGCGACCGGGGCCGGGCCGCCGCAGGAGCGGCGAGAAGAGCACGCCGCGAAAGAACATCTCTTCGATCATCGGGCCGACCGCGACCAAGGCGAGGCCCATCAGGACGCGCGTCGGGAGCGAGGCCGCGTCGTAGTACGGCTGGAGGTCGGAGGGCGTCGAGAGAGGCCAGCGGTGGAGCAAGCCCGCGTAGAGCGCGTTGATCGGTAGCTGCATCGCCAGCCCGAGCGCGGCGCCGAGGAAGTAGAAGCTCGGCGCGGTCGGGCGCACCCCGATGAAACGAAAGACGCTCGCGTCGGGGGCGTGGACGCGAAGCACGAAGAAGAGGGTGAGCGAGTACGCGACCACCTGAGCGGTGACGCCCGTGATGAGGTATTCGCCCGACTTGTCGGAGCGCAGCGAGAACGCGAGGGCCGCCGCGAACAAGAACAGAAACGTCGCGACGAGCGTCCAGCCGCCGGCGGCGGCCGACGACATCGGACGGATGGCTCCGGCGTTCGGCTCCGCTTCGGAGTCGGGCGCGCGGTACGGGTCCTGATCGGTCATTGCCTTCGGAGGTGCGCCGGGACGCCGCGCTTGATCACCGTGTCGGCGACCATCTCGGGATTCGTGTCCGGGTAGTCGACAGTGTAGTGAAGCCCGCGGCTCTCGCCACGTGCGGCTGCGCTCTCGACGATCAGCTGGGCGACGGTGGCGATGTTGCGCAGCTCGAGCAGGTCGCGCGTGACCAGGTGGCGCCAGTAGTACTCGCGGATCTCTTCCTGCAAGAGGGCGATCCGGCGCGACGCGCGGCGCAGGCGGGCGTCGGAGCGTACGATGCCGACGTAGTTCCACATCGTGCGGCGAAGCTCGTCCCAGTCGTGGGTGACGACGACCGCCTCTTCGCTGGCGACCGCGGCCCCCGGGTCCCAGTCGGGGACGCGGGCGAAGGGCACCTCACCGCTCTCGCGCACCTGCTCGGCGAGCCGCGTGGCGGCGCGGTGGCCGAACACGAGCCCCTCGAGGAGCGAGTTGGACGCCAGGCGGTTGGCGCCGTGGAGCCCCGTGAAGGCGCACTCGCCGATCGCGAAGAGCCCGGGGATCGTCGTCATGCCGTGCAGGTTCGTGGTGATGCCCCCGCACATGTAGTGCGCGGCCGGCACGACCGGAATGGGCTCGGTGGTGATGTCGATGCCCCAGCGCCGGCACTCGGCCAAGATCGTCGGAAAGTGCTCTTCGATGAAGTCGGCGGGGCGGTGGGTGATGTCGAGCATCACGTAGTCGGAGCCCGTGCGCTTCATCTCGAAGTCGATGGCGCGCGCCACGATATCGCGCGGAGCGAGATCTTTGCGCTCGTCGTGCTTCTCCATGAACGCGGTGCCGTCGGTGAGGCGCAAGATCGCGCCCTCGCCGCGCAGCGCCTCGCTGATGAGGAAGCTCTTGGCCTTGGGGTGAAACAGGCAGGTCGGGTGAAACTGGTAGAACTCCATGTTCCCGATCTCAGCCCCGGCGCGGTATGCCATCGCCACGCCGTCACCGGTCGCGACGTCGGGGTTGGTCGTGTAGAGGTAGACCTTGCCCGCGCCGCCGGTGGCGAGCACCGTGCCGCGCGCGAGGAACGTCTCGACCTTGCCGCTGCCCTCGTCGAGCACGTAGACGCCGGCGCACAGATCGGGCCCGCCGAAGCGGCTCAACATGATGAGGTCGATGGCGGTGTGGTGCTCGAAGAAGACGATGTTCGCGTTCTCGCGCGCCTTGGAGAGGAGCGCGCGCTCGACCTCGCGCCCCGTCGCGTCGGCCGCGTGCACGATGCGCCGGGCCGAGTGCCCGCCCTCGCGGGTGAGCGAGAGCGCGCCGTCGCGCTCGTCGAACCGCGCGCCGCGCTCGATGAGCTCGCGGATGCGGGCCGGGCCCTCGTTGGCGCAGATGTCGACGACCACTTGGTGGCACAGCCCCGCGCCAGCAATGACGGTATCGTCAGCGTGAGCGTTCGCGGTGTCCGACGGGTCCATCACGGCCGCGATGCCGCCCTGCGCCCAGAGGGTGTTCGAGTCTTCGGCGCGGCGCTTGGTGACGACGTGGACCTTGCCGTGGCGCGCCGCCTCGAGCGCAAAGGTGAGCCCGGCGACGCCGCTCCCGATGACGAGGTAATCTGCCGTCTCGATCACGCTCTACCGCTTGTCGCCGCGCCGCGAGCCGGGCCGGGGGTTCTCGTCTTCGGGGATACGCGGGGTCGTGCGGGGCCGCCCCATGCGCGAGCCGCCGGCGCCCGGGTGCGACCCGGTGACCCCCAGGTTGCGGAGCGCGTCTTGGCCGCCGCGATCGTGGTGCGTCTCGCCCTCCAGATCGTCGCTCGAGTCGCGCGGCATGGCGTCGATCGTGAAC
>CALKVR010000889.1 GCA_938004815.1 uncultured Polyangiaceae bacterium
CCGGCGACAGCGGGATCCCCCGCGCGGTCGTCAACGGGCAGGAACTGGTGTACTCCGCGTGGCTCGGCGCGAGCCAGTACACCGGGTTCAACGTCACGCGGGCTTCGTCCGCCGCCTCGATCACGGGCGTCGGCAACCGCTGGGCCGGCGCCCTGACCGAGGGTCGGTCCGCCGACGAACTGTTCATGCTCGCCCACACCGACGCGGCCGGCAACCGGCTGAACGGGCTGACGGGGCAGGTCCACCAGGGCCTGTACCGCTCGACGTGGGCGGCCGGGTGCGTGAACTCGACGGCGATCCTGCGTCGGATCAGCCCCTCGGCCCAGGTCGTGCCGTGGACACTCGCGTGCAACGACGGCGGCTGCGTGAACCGCGCTTCGCTGGAGTACGTGCCCGCGACCAACTGCATCTGGGTCACGCGTGCGGCCAACACCAACGACATCGGCGTCTATGACTTGGACACCGACTCGTGGGGCGTCGTCAAGGTGAACCGTCCGGACGGCTCGCCCCTCGCGATGGAGAACGTGGACCTGCAGCTCGTCGGCGATCGGATGTACATCTACTCGCAGAACGAGACCGCGGTCTACTCGATCAACGCCCTCGTCGATGGCGAGGCGAGCTGCTCGGTTGACTTCGACGGCGACGGGTTCGTCGACTTCTTTGACTTCTCGGCGTACGTCGACTGCTTCGAGGGCGGCGCGTGCCCGCCCGGCAAGTCCGCGGACTTTGACGGCGACGGGTTCGTCGACTTCTTCGACTTCTCTGCGTTCGTCGAGGCGTTCGAGACGGGCTGCTGAGCAAGCCCACTAAGCCTGCTGAATGACGAGAGGGGACCCGGCGTGATGCGGGTCCCCTCTTTCTTTTGACGGGTCAATGAACCGGCGTGCGGACGGGCTCAGGTGGCCAACCGCTGGCGGACGTGATCGAGCACGTTCATGTAGTTGATGTACGCGTCGTAGGGAGAGTCGTAGTGGGAGAAGTACTTGTGCACGTCGCCGTCGGACCAGTACTTCGTGCACATGTAGTAGAAGTGGTCTGAGGTGGTTAGCTTCCGCCAGTCCGCGAGCAGATAGCGGGCCTGCTGGACGGGCTCTGAGTCGGGGAGGGTCTGCGGGGCCTCGCGGCCGTGACGCTCGCGATACTCGGCGAGCAGGCGGGCGAGCTTGTCCTTGACTGGCTTCTCGAGGCGGTAGATCTCGGCCAGGGCGTTGTCCTGCATCGCGTTGCCGCGCCATGCGGAGAGGTCTCGCTCCATGTCGGCCCAGGAAATGAAATCGTGCACGTCGTACTCGCCGACGGGCTCGAACTGCTTGAAGGCCTCCGAGGGCGTGATGAAGTGGTTTTGGCCGGGCGCGATGTCGAAGACGGCCTCGGGAAGTTTTTCGAGGAAGCGGAAAATGCCCGTGTCTTCCCACTGGTGCTCGCCGAAGGTTTCGTAGTCCATGAAGAGGTTGCAGAGGAAGCCGTCGCCGTTGATCTGGTGGACCCACTGCGCGAACTTCTCCGCCGTGAGGGGCCACTCCGCCCAGCCGCGATTGGAAAACCGGAAGGCGACGTCGTCGGACAGTCGGTAGTTCTTGAGCAGGAGCTTGAAAGGCTTGCCGTCGCGGCCGAGCAGGTCGCGGAAGTCGCCCGAGTTGAACGCGTCCCACTTCGGCGGCTTGTAGACGTAGTTGGGGGTTCGGTACCCGAGAATCCGATCCACGCCCTCGCAGAGCGCGCCGTGGAAGCGCGGGTTGCCCGACGCGTCCTTGATCTGGCAGAGCTCGTGCGCCAGGGCGTTGGCGTAGATGAGCTCGGTGTTGCGGAAGACGACGGGCGTCTGGTTGAACAGGGTTTCGATGCGCCGTGTGTGCATCGCGACCTGCTCGCGGAACTCCGCCGGGGAGTAGAGGAACGACAACGAGTGGTGATAGGTCTCGCCCACGAACTCGCAGCACCCTGTCGCGGCGAGCTCCTTGAAGACATCGATCACTTCGGGACAGAAGGCCTCGAACTGGTCGAGCGCGACACCCGTGATGGCGTAGGAGACTCGGAAGTTGCCCTTGTGCCGCCGGACGAGATCGAGGATGAGCCTCGTTGCCGGCAGGTAGCACTTCGTGGCGACCTTTCGCGCGATCTCGGCGTTCTTCGCGTCGTCGAAGTAGAACGGATCATTGTCAAAGACGGAGTACTTGCGCAGGCGGAACGGCTGGTGAACCTGGAAGTAAAAGACGACTGACGCCATGGTGGCCTCCGCGGGCAGTGTACGGCGGGGGCGGGGTCTCAGGTGCGGATGCTGGTGATGGCGGCGATCGCCAGGGGGA
>CALKVR010000890.1 GCA_938004815.1 uncultured Polyangiaceae bacterium
GTGCTTCTCATCGACGGCACGACCCTCCAGATGGGAGCGGGAGATGCAGGCACCGGCGGCGCCATCTCTGCAGACGGCAGCCGCGTCGTCGGGACATCAGGCGCGCTCGCCGCGGCCTGGGACGCTGCGTACCCCCCGGCGCTGGCGCTCCTGTACGAGGAGCCGAGCGCGACGATGGCGTGGGGCGTGAACGGCGACGGCACGATCGCCGTCGCCGAGAGCCCGACCGGGCCGCGCAAGCTCGACCTCCTCTCGCTGACCGCGACCCCGATGGCGGGCGCGCCCACCGACGTCCCTCGCGCCGTCTCGACCGCGAACGGCTTCCTCGCCGTCGGCGTCTGCGGCCAACCCATGCCCCAGGCGTGCGTCTGGGACGACACGAACGTCTACTCGCTCGCCGGGACCTCGCCGCCGCCCTGGCCCGGCTTCACCGGTTCGCTACCCGCCGGCGTCGACCACCTGCGCACCGCCCTCGACATCAGCGCCGACGGGCGCGTCATCGTCGGCACGGCGATCATGAACGACGGCGCGCGGCGGGCGTTCAAGCTCACCTCGCCGTGAGAAGGTGGTCAGGCTCCTGATCCGCAACACGAGGCGGCGGGGCGACCTCAGCGCGCCGAGCGCCAGGTGTCAGCCCTGTCGCACCGGCCCCGTCGCTTTCGGCGTGTCGGCTACACTCGCGCTCATGCAAGGCTCGCGGCCCACTTCGACCACCGATCCGCTCGCGTCCGCGCAGCGCATCCGCGACGCGCTCTCCGGCGCGAGCCGGGGCCTCGTCGAGCGGGAGGGCCTCCTGGAGCTGGTGGCGCTCGCGGCGGTCGCACGCGAGCACGTGCTGGTCATCGGGCCGCCGGGGACGGCAAAGAGCGAAGCGGTTCGGCGGATCGCGCGTGCGCTCGGTGGAACGTACTTCGAGTACCTGCTCGGCCGGTTCACCGAGCCGAGCGAGATCTTCGGGCCCGTGGACCTTCGCAAGCTGAAGGAAGGCATGGTCGAGACGGAGACGACCGGGATGCTTCCAGAGGCGGAGATCGCCTTCCTCGACGAAGTGTTCCTCGGGTCGACGGCCATCCTGAACACGCTGCTCGGCATCCTGAACGAGCGGCGCTTTCATCGTGGCCACACGAACATGGTGTGCCCGCTCCGCGTCTGCGTGGGCGCGGCGAACCGCATTCCGGAGGATGACCAGCTCGCTGCATTCGCGGATCGCTTCCTCGTCCGGGTGTACGTGGACGCGATGCCGGACGCGCGGCTCGAGGAGCTGCTGCGAGGCGGCTGGACGCTCGTGGCGGCGCAGGCCGACGGCGCCTCGGCGACGATGCAGGACATCGACGCCCTCGCCGAGGTGGCGAGACGCGCGGACATGAGCGCGATCACCTCGGAGATGGCGCACGGCATCCGTCTCCTGCGCCGCGCTGGCGTCACGCTGAGCGACCGCCGCGTGGTCAAGGCCCAGATGCTCGTCGCGGCGGCCGCTGCACTGGCAGGGCGGTCGAAGCCGAGCGCTGCCGACCTGTGGCCGCTCGTAGTGGCGGTCCCCACCGCCGAGGGCCAGGCGCTCGCGCGTGACGTCCTCCGCGACGTCCTGACCGCGTCGGAGAACGCCGCGCTCATGACGGCCGCCGCCGAGGCTTCCCTCGGTCCCGCCGCTCGCGCCGCGCAAATCGAGCTCGCGGGGCAGGCGCTCTTGGAGCAGCGTCCCTCGGCCGACGCAGGGCCGGAGCTCTCGGCGTGGCACCTGAAGCTGGAAGGCATCGCGCGCACGATCGACGCCGGCTTCGGGCCGGACAACACGCCCCCGGGCCTCGCGGCTCTGAGGACGAAGCTCGTCGAGATCCTCGGGGCCCCATGATCGTCTGGAGCCCGCGCGATCTGCCGCTCGAGCCGAGGGCGGTGGCGGCCGCAGGCGAGTGCGCGTCTGCCCTCGCGGCGGCCGCGCTGCGCCGCGACGACGAGGCGCTAGCGCGTCTCCGCGGCGTCGCGGGCGGAGGCATCATCGTGATCCTCGGTGAGGCAGAGGCATTGCCGTGGGCCGACGGCGCCGAGTATCTCGGCCGCGATGCGGAAGCACCGGGGCTCCTGCTTCCGACGAGCCGCATCGCGAGCATCCCCGCCGGCCTCCTCGAGCAGGCTGTGTCGCGTCATTGTCAGGCTCCGCTGCCCATCGCCATGCTGGCGGCGTCGCGAACGTTCGTGTCTGTCGCTTCGGCGCGACCGATCTCCCGATCGCGGCTGGAGAAGCTTCGGGCCGCGTCATGCTGACCTTGCCCCCTGCGCTCGCCCCCTGGGGAGCCGAGCTCGGCCTCTTTCCTCCTGAGGTCGCGCTCGGGCTCGGCGGTCTGGTGCTACGTCTGTCCGCGGCGATTGGCGCGCTCCACGTTTCTCGGAGCGACGCGCGTGACGATCCGGACGGCTTCCACGGCCTCGCGCGGCGAGGTCCGTACGAGCGGCTCGTGATGTCGGAGTGGCTGCTCGCAGACCAGCTGCCGGACGAGTTCCTCCGGCGTGCGGCGGCTGGGGAGCACACGTTCCTCGAGCTCGCGCACCTGACGCCTGTCGCCGGACGCACATCGATCGCGCTCTTCGACGCGGGGCCGACGCAGCTCGGCTCGCCTCGCGTCGCACACGTCGCGCTCCTCGTCGTCCTTGCGCGCCGAGCCATGACGGCGGGGGCGGCCTTCACCTGGGGCGTGATCCAGAGCGGCGGGTCCACGGTCTTCGAGGGCGTCACGCCCGAGTCGGTCCTTCATCTCCTCGGCGCGAAGACGACGCGGTCTGTCGACGGCGCGATGATCGAGGACTGGAGAGCTCGCATCGACGAGGTCGGGCCGTCGCCGTCGCGCGACCTGTGGGTCGTCGGCGGCGTTCGCGCGCGCGAGGCGGCGGTGGCTGTTGGCGGCGCCTCGGTGCTCGTCGAAGACGTTGTCGAACCCGGGACGCGAAGCGTGAGCGTCGATGTCCGTCGAGGCGCCGGTCCGGCGCGCCAGGTGGTCCTCGACCTCCCCGATGGAAGGCTCGTCGCGCGGATCCTCCGCGCCCCGTTCGAGGTGACCACCGCAGCCAAGCCGAAAGCGTCGCCGTCCGAGGCGCCCGCTTCGCGCCTGCTCATCGGCGCGACGGGGGGCGTCGCGTTCGCCCGCTCGGGGCATGACGTACTCGGGTTCCCGATCGCGAACTCGGCCCGCGCACCCGTCGGGAACGCGCGCGTCATCAAGTCGAGCGGCCCCATCGCGGCCATCAACCAGCACCGTGGTGGACGTATCTACGTCGCAGCCAATCATGTCACCCGTGCGCTGACGCTTTGGTTTAAAGGGAGCGGCCGGCCCATCGGCCACTACACCACCGAGGCCAAGGTCCACGCTCCTTGGGAGCCGAGGGTGACCGATCCGCTCCAGCCGATCCTCGTCCGCTCCTCGGGGACGACGCCCACCGTCCTCTACGTCGACTCGCGCGGCTGGCTCTTCCAGCTCGACGACGGCGAGCGCGCTCGCCCGCGGCTCCTCGCGCGGGGCGTCCTCGCCACCGCTTCGGCGCGTGGTGTCGTCGCGTTCGTCGCGCGAGAGGTCACGGGGACCTGGTTCCGCGACCCCCCGCACGGGCCGGTCCTGGGTGAGCTTTTCGAGAATGGCGAGCACCGCCTCGAGGCGCTGCGCGGCTCGGACATCGTCGCGGCGCGGCTCGGCTACGACGGCGAGTACGCCCACCGGGCTCTGCTCTCGGCGATCCGACGGGGCGACACCTGGTTCGTCAACCTGCGCCGCGATCGCTTCGAGGAGGTCGTGGACGAGAACGCTCGCGTCGTCGGCGCCGTCGTCCGCGGCGGCCAACTCGGCCCGGCGCTCCTCGCGCTCGAACCCGATCGCAGGAGCCTGACCCTCGTCCGCGACGGCGTCGCCGAGATCCTCACCCAGGCTGCGTCGGATGTGATCGAGGCGGCCATCGACGATCGCGGGCGCGTCGTCGGCCTTCTCACCGAGGGCGGCGAGCTCTCCTTCTATTCGATCGGACGCCGAGAGATCGTCGGTAGCTTCCGCGTCGGAGGAACGCCGTGATCCTTCTTCGACGCGTCACGCACGTCGGAGCCGTGGAGGCCGCCGCCTTCCTCGTGGATCCGTCCCTGCTCGGCGAGGCTCAGGCGCGCGCGCGTGTGCTCTCCCTTTGTTCGCGAGGGGTGACCGTCTACGGGACGCGCGCGGGGTACCTGGTGCGGTTGCCCCGATCGACTCGCGTGGCCGTCGGGACCGCGCCCGGCCTCCCGCTCGTCGACGCGCGCGCCGGGGGCGTGACGCTGCTCGTCTCCGCGCCGCTCTCCGAGCCCGAGCTCGCCGCGCTCTCCCCGCGCAGGGGCGGCGTTGTCATCGCTCGCGCGGGCGTCGCCGAGGTGCTCGAGGTCCCCGACATGCCCGTCGACGTCTCGCAATGGGTCGGTCTCGAGGGCTGGTCGACGGCCGAGGCGGCATCGCTCGGCGATGCGCCACCCCCTCCTCGGGCCGCCACCGACCCCGTCGCGACCACCGCGCGGGCCATCTACGGCGGCGCCGTCCCGGAGAAGCAGCCGCCGGAGGCAGCGGCGATCACGGCCGCTCTTGCACGCGCGGGCGGCGGCGACGGCAGCCATGCCGCGCCAGCGAGCGGCCTCCGTCTCGCGCTGGCGGGGTTCCTCTCCACGCTGCATGCGGTCGTCTCGAGGGCCGGAGGCGCGGAAGCGCGCGGCTCGAGCAGATCAGGCGTCATCGGTCAGGCGATCGCCAAGGTCCAGACGTGGCTCGCGCGCGTCGCGGTCGCCACGCGGCTCGCCACGTTCCTTGCGCGGCGTCAGTCCGAGTACCTGGGCCGCCTCTTCGACATGCTCGACCGCGGGGACGTCGAGTCCGCTCTCCGTCACGCGATCCCGCTCGGAGGAGGTGACACGGGCGTCCGGCGACCGATGCTGGGCGTCCCCAAGCCGCGGAGCGAGCTCGCCATCGCGATGAGCAGCGGGAAATCGTCGTCTGTCCTGGGCGTCGGCGACGACGTCTATGGCGAGCTGCGCCGCCGGTACCGTGCGGTCTTCGAACGCCTCGAGCGCGACGGCCGGATCGACGAGGCGGCCTTCGTGCTGGCTGAGCTCCTCCACGAGACGGAAGCGGCCGTCTCCTTCCTCGAGCGGCACGGCCGGCTCCGACAGGCAGCGACGCTCGCCGAGGCGCGCGACCTTCCGACCGGCTTGGTCGTGCGCCAATGGTTCCTGGCCGGCGATCACACACGGGCAATTCGCATCGCACGAGCCAGGGGCGGCTACGCCGACGCCATCGATCGTCTCGAGCGCTCTCAGAAGCACGACGCCGCTGCCGCTCTTCGCCTCGCCTGGGCCGACTACCTCGCGAGCACCGGCGACTTCGAGGGCGCGGTCCGCACCGCGTGGCCGGTCGAGCGCGGCCGGCGGCTCGCGCCCGCGTGGCTCGATGCCGCCATCGATCAAGGCGGGGTCGGCGGCGCGCGCATGCTCGCGCTCAAGGTCGTGGAGGACGTCGGCGATCCTGACGCCACGCTCCAGCTCGCGAAGCATGTCGTCGCCGCCGAGGGGGGAGACGCCCGTCGCGAGCGGATCGCCTTCGCACGAGCGCTGATCAATCGTCCGAAGGCTACCGCGCCGCTCGCGCGGCCGGTCGCACGCGCCACGCTCCGCGCGCTGTACGCTGACGCCGATCACAGCTCGGATCGAGAGCTCCCTCGCGTGGCCTCCGATCTGCGCGAGCTCGCCGCCGATCACGCACTCCTCGCAGACCGCCCGACCTGGCACCAAGCGGCGCGCCAGGATGCACGGTTCACGCATCACGTCGCGGCCGCCGACCGCGGCACGCGCCCCGTGCACGATGCCGCTCCGCTTCCGCGCGGGCGGACCGCAGTCGCCCTCGGCGAGGGTGGCGTGGCCCTGTTCACGCGCTCCGGAGCGCAGGCAGCGCGCTTCGATCAGCCGGCCACCAGCCTCGTCATCTCCGATCGCGGCGACCGCGCCATCGCGGTGGCAAGGCGCGGCGCCATCCATCGCCTCGCTCGCATCGATCTCGCCAACCGCCGCTCCGAAGCCTGGTGCGAAGCCGAGATCGATCGGTTCGCCCGCTCCTTCGACGGCTCCACCTGGGTCGCCGCCACCCTATCCGAGCTCGGCGGCAAACCCTCAGATCTGCTCGTCATCGACGCTCTCGAGCCTGATCTCGCGGTCCTTCATCGCTTCGATGCGATCGGTGACGGGGCGTACCAGATCGTCCGGTCGCCTTCCCGTTGCGAGGTGCTCGCGGGCTACCCCTTCGCCCCCTTGGAGGGGCTCTCCTTCGAGCTCCCCGCCTGGACGCTCCGCGGCCGGGCCGAGGTCGGCCTCCGAGGTCGCGGCTTTCAGGCATGGGGAGCGTCGACGCGTGGCGTGTACGGCGCCATCGTCGCCGAACGCGACGACGACCAGCAGCAACCCGCGCCCAACTACGGCAACCGCATCAGCCTCTTCCTCCGCGGCGAGCACAAGCCCGTCGATGACATCCCGGTCGGGGTCGACGCCTTCGTTCTCGGCGTCCAGATCAGCGACGCCTTCCTGGTCGCTCTGCTCTCGACGACCGACTCGCTTCGGGCTGTCGTCTTGGACCGAGCCGCCCTCACCATCGCTGGCGAGATCATCCTCGAGGGTTCCCCGAACGGCGGCATGCGCCTCACCCAGGACCACCTCCTCGTGCACGACGATCTCGGACGTGTCGTGACCGTTGAGCTTCCGGGCGGGCAGATCGTGACGGACCTCAGGGTGTGACGGGCCGGCAGGATCTCGCTCGGGCGCGGACGTACGTGATAGACGGGTACCAGCTCTGATCGCGCCGGCGCACCCCGAGCGCTACCGCATCAGCCCCGTGAGCAGCGCCACCAGCCGCGACGCTAGCGCGTCGCACCGCTCGACGGACGCAGGCCCTGCAGCACGATATGGGGCGGGCGGGCTCCCGTGCGTGCGGTCCTGTACATGGC
>CALKVR010000891.1 GCA_938004815.1 uncultured Polyangiaceae bacterium
CGTCCAAGAAGCGAGCGCGGACGCGCTCGAGCTCGTCGTCCTCGAGCCGCCGTGCGCGCGCCTCCTCGAGCGCGATCGCCTCGCGCGCGGCGACCTTGGCCGCGGGGTCGGCGATCGAGCCCACCGTGCGGGCCGCGTCGCGCGCGCGCCGCTCGCGAGCCCGGGCGATCCGCGACTCGACGGCGTCGTCGAGATCGGCCGGATCGTCGAAAGGCACCTGGAGGGGGCGCGGACCGACCTGGACCGCGATCCCGGACTCGAGCTCCCACGGGAGCGTCATCTCGCGCGGAAGCGTGAGCGCGCCGGATCGCGACGGCTCGCCTGGCGCGGCCGGTTCGGGGCGATCGAAGAGGGGGTTGCCCGCGACCTCGAAGCGATAGGTGGCGCCGAAGCGGAAAGGCAGCGTGTTCGGGCGCACGAGGACGCCGATCTCGGGAGCGGCGCCGGCGAAGATCAGATCGCGCTCGCGCGTGCCGATCCCCATCGTGACGCCGCGCGCGCCGCCGCCGAGGGCGAGCTGGCCGCGACCGAGCGCCACCGCGACGAGCCCGTGGTACCGGCCGACGACGACCGTCGTCGCGCGGCCTGCGTCGTCGCTCACGGTGTACGACTGGAGCTCGGCGTTGAGCCCGGCCCCGAAGGCGCCGACCTGAAGGATCGCGCCGCCCGTCGCGTAGATGAACTCGGAGTAGTCGGCGTCGAGCTCGCCGGAGTTGTCGAAATCGTTGGCGCTGTCGAACAGATCGAGGGGAAATGAGAGCGAGCCGTTCAACGCGGTCTCGACGTGGCGGATCGCCTCGAGGGGGCGCACGGCCGGGCTGGCGGCGTTCGACACGAGCCCGGGCGTGCCCTCGGCCATCCCGGCATAGGCGCCCGAGAGGGCCGTGACGCGGATCGGGCTGAGGAGGGGGCCCTGGAACAGGTCGATGGCGTAGTCGTTGGTCGGCAGCGGATCGGCGACGGCGACCGACGCGCCGCCCATGGCGAGCGCGAACGCGAGGCCGGCCACCAGGGCGCGCGCGCCTCGCCTAGCGGCGCCGGGCGCCGGGTGTGCTAGGACGGCGTTGCCCGTGGCAGACTCGGACCCCCCGCCGCGCGCCTCGACGCCGTCCCGGCCCGACCTGAGCCCGGCCGAGCTGCGGCGAGGCAAACGCATCGCCGCGGTGGTCTTCTTGACCGTCGTGGCGGCGTGGGTCGTGTTGACGAGCTCGCAAATCATCCAGCAGGTCTTGTTTCCCGAGGTGGTCCCATCCCCCTACCCCACCTGCGAGGCGGGGCTCAAACACCTCGACGCCGCCCTGGATCGCGCGCGCCACGCCGCCGGCGAAGGCGACGAGGATCCCGACGAGGCGCTGTCTCGGTTTCGGGCCTCCCTCGAGCCCGAGTGGCGATATCTCGAAGGAATTCGAGTCTCCTGCAAGTCGGAGAGCGGTCTCCGCGGGCTCGACGCCTTGGAGCGGCTCCGCTATGCGGAGGAGCACGCGGTGCGGCGCGAGGCGGCGAGCCTCGCCGGCCTCCGCCGGCGCGTCGATCTCGGTCCCCCCACCGGCGCCTCGACTCCGGCTCCCCATCCCTGACGCTCGGAAAGAATCCAGTGAACGAGAACCCGACCACGCCTACCGAAGGCGGTCAGCCAGCCAAAGAGTCCCCGACGTTCGACGTCCTGCCCCTTTCGGAGGAGGTTCGGCGCGCGCTCACCGAGGTCGGCTACACCCACCCGACGCCGGTGCAGATCGCGGTCTGGGAGCCCGCGACCCGCGGCAAAGACGCGGTGGTCCAGGCGCGGACGGGGACGGGCAAGACCGCGAGCTTCGGCCTGCCGATCGTCGATCACTTGGTCAAGCGCTCGACCGCGGCCGTGCAGTCGCTCGTGCTCTGTCCGACGCGCGAGCTCGCCCTGCAGGTCGCGGGCGAGCTGGAGCGCCTCGGCAAGCACCGCGACATAAAGGTCCTCCCCATCTACGGCGGCAGCTCGCCGGCATCCAGGCCGGGGCGCAGGTCGTCGTCGGCACGCCCGGGCGCGTCCTCGACCACATCCGTCGCGGCACCTTGGACACCAAGGGCATCCGTCTCCTCGTCCTCGACGAGGCCGACGAGATGCTCTCGATGGGGTTCGAGCGCGAGCTGTCGGCGATCCTCGAGGCGCTCCCCACGTCGAGGCAGACGCTCCTCTTCTCGGCGACGGTGCCCTCCGCGATCGAGCGAATCGCGCGGAACCGGCTGAAGAGCCCCGAGTTCATCACCCTGTCGGGTGATCACATCGGCGCCCTCGAGATCGCGCACTACGTGTACATGGTCACCGCCGACAAGCTCGGCTCGCTCGTCCGCGTGCTCGAGGCCGAGAACCCCGAGAGCGCGGTCATCTTCTGCAACACGAAAGAAGAGACCGAGACGGTCGCGGGCGCTCTCAGCCAGCGCGGCTTCGACGCCGACTGGCTCAACGGCGACCTGGCCCAGAGCGATCGCGAGAAGGTCATGACGGCGACGCGACAGGGCAAGCTCCGCTTCCTGGTCGCGACCGATGTCGCCGCGCGCGGCATCGACATCTCGCACCTGACCCACGTCATCAACTACGGCTTTCCCCTCGAGGCCGAGTCGTACGTTCATCGCACCGGGCGCACCGGCCGCGCCGGGCGGACCGGCACCGCCATCTCGCTCATCACCCCCCAGGACGTCGGTAGCCTTTATTACCTGCGGCTCACCTACAAGATCCGCCCCGTCGAGCGGCAGATCCCCACGCCCGAAGAGCTGCGCACCCGCGCCGAGACCGATCTCCTGGCGATGCTCGCCGAGACGCTCCCGTCGAAGGGCATCGAGCCCGAAGACCGCGCGCTCGCGCGGCGCCTCCTCGCGCACGATCACGGTGAGCTGCTCGTCGCGGGCCTGCTCCGCTCGTACATGGAGCACGCGCCGAAAGCGCAGCAGGACGCCGACCGCCTGCGGCGCCAGCCCAAGCGCGCGGCGGTCAAGCGAGCCGCTCCGTCGCCGGGCCGCCCCGACGTCCGCCCCGTCCCGCCGCCGCCTCCGGCGGCCGCGCCCCTGCCCGTCGCGCCACCTGCCGCGGCGCTCTCCGACGCGTCGATCACGTCGTCCTCGCGCATCACCGACGTCCTGCCGCCTCGGCCCGGGCCCGGAGACACCGTCGCCGCCGCACCGGCCCCGAAGCCCGCCGAGCTTCGAGATCGGCCGCGCCGCGACCGCGATCGCGATCGTGACCGCGACCGCGACCGCGGGCCCCGCCCGCCCCGCGGCCGCAC
>CALKVR010000892.1 GCA_938004815.1 uncultured Polyangiaceae bacterium
CGCTCGCGGCCGGGAGCCCGAGCGGCGGGATCATCGGCGAGGTGACCGAGGCCGGCCTCACCGAAACGCCGGGACAAGGCGCGGGGGTCGTCGCCCAGGTCGGCTTCGGCCCCAAGACCGCCAACCCCGAGCACCAGGCCGGCTGGACGTGGACGGCCGTCGCGTTCGACATGCAGGCCGGAGACGCCGACCGATTCAATGGGGGCTTCACCGCACCGGCCCCGGGCGCGTACGCGTTCGCCTACCGGGTCAGCGTCGACGGGGGCGCGACCTGGACGTACTGCGACACGAACGGCGCCGGGTCGAACCCGGGGCTGTCGTTCGAGACGCCGCGCCTCGGCTCGCTCACCGTCAACTAGGACAGACGCTTGGGCTTGCCGAACAGGTAGCCCTGGAGCAGGTGGCACCCGAGCTCGACCAAGACGTCGCGCTCCTCCACCGTCTCCACGCCCTCACCGACGACGACGGCGCCGATATCGCGGCTGACCTCGGTGACGAGCGCGACCAGCTTGCGCCGCACCTTGTCGCGATCGATGCCGCGAACGAGGGTCATGTCGAGCTTCACGACGTCGGGGCGGAGCTGCGCGAACGCGGTGAGCCCCGCGTAGCCGGCGCCGAGATCGTCGAGCGCGATCCGAAACCCCATGCTGCGGAGCTCGGTCATCTTGCGCTTCGCGTCCTCGACGTCGACGAGCGCCGCGCGCTCGGTGATCTCGAGCACGACCGCAGGGGCGACCTGCGAGAGCGGCTCGGCGCCAGCGGTGAGAAGATCGTCGAGGAGGTCGTCGGCGTGCAGGTTGACGAAGACGTGGTGCGCGCCAGACGCTTTGACCGCGAACTCGCCGGCTAGACGGCGAACGGCGCGGCCGAGCTCGCGGAGCAGCCCGAGCCCCTCGGCCATCGCAAGGATCTCGCCCGCAGTCCCGAGCGACGACTCGTCGCTCCGAACGAGCGCCTCGTAGGCGTAGAGCGCGCCACCCGGCCGCACGATCGGCTGGTAGGCCATCCAGAGTTTGTCGAGGGCCGCGTCGAAACGCCGTGCGTCCTCGGAGCGCGCGCGCTCGGTCGTCTCTTGGTCCTCGAGCAAGGACTCGAGGATATCGTTGCGGGTGCGCGCGGCATGGCGGCCCTGGATGGCGCGGGTCGCGGCGTCGAGGAGCCGGTCCGGCGGCACCGGCTTGAGCAAGTACTGGAACGCGCCCTCGTCCACCGCGCGCGCCGCCGATTGCACGTCGGGGGCCGCCGTCATGAGCAGCACCGGGAGATCCGGGTCGACCGCGCGCACCTCCCTGAGGAGCTCGAGCCCTGGAATCGCACGCGCCCCCAGGTCGGTGATCACGGCGTCGAACCAGCCCGAGGCGAGGAGCTGGGTCGCCATGGCGCCGTCGTCGGTCGACACGACCGCGAACCCGTTCTCCTCGAGGATGCGGGCGACGGTGTTCGGCGTGTCCGGGTCCACCACGAGCACACGGCCGTGCGTGGGGGGCTCCAGCCCGAGGTCGTCGTGCCCGACCGCGACCGTGACCGCCGGGACACTTTTCCGCTCTTCGCTCAACGCGCGCTAGTGTCTCGTGTTTTCGAGGCGCTGACGAGACCGTTGGCCTACGTGAGCCCGCTCACAGGGGTGCCTGGACCCGGAATCGAACCGAAGTGCACGAGAGTTGCGCAGCAACTCGAAGTGTCACGGAGGTCCGATGAGGGGGCCTATGTGAGCCCGCTCACAGGGGTGCCTGGACCCGGAATCGAACCAGGGACACGGGGATTTTCAATCCCCTGCTCTACCAACTGAGCTATCCAGGCGATGTCACTTCGAAACGGGGGCGAACATTCCCTCGTCTGGTCCCGGGCTGTCAAGGCTTTCGGAGGCCGCCTCGAGGGAGACGGGCGAGCCGCCACGGCCTGACCGCTCATGCGCGCGCCGAGCCAGGCTCGCCAGCCACGCCCCCCGCAACACCACGAGCCCGGCGAGGGTGACGGCCGAGGACAGGACGCCCAGCCAAGCGTGCACGTGGCCCTGGCTCACCAGCCTCCCCGCGGCGACGAGCGCGCCGACCGCGCCGGCCATCGCGCTGGCGAGCGCGTAGAGCGCGTACCAACCGATCAGCCGCACCGGCCGCTCGGAGAAGAGCCCCCAGGCGTTCGAAAGCGGCCGCGACCACCCGGAGCGGCCGAGCGCGATCTCGGTCCGAACGGCGTCGGAGACGATCGCGACCGCCGCCGTCGGAACCAGGCCGATGCCGCCGAGCACGACCGCAGCCGCGGCGCGAGCGGGAGTTCCCGGAGGAAACAGCGCGACGAGCTGCGCCGCCGAAGCGAGCCCGAGGTAGCCGGCAAAGACGACGGCGGCAGCGGAGAGCACCGACACGACGAGGAGCGCCGGGATATGCGCGAGCCCATCGCCGACCGCCCGCGCGAGCGGCTTCTTGCCGTGCACGAAGGCGTCGATGGAGGCCGCGACGATGGGGAGCGACACGAGGTGCGCGAGGACGACGGCGACTGCCAACACGAGGCCGACCCCCGCGAGGCTCGGCGGGCGCCGCGCCAGCTCCGCGAGGAGCGCGCCTTCGCGATCGAAGAGGGCGAGCTCACCCGCCGACGTCTTGGCGGTTCGACTCGACACCGCGCCCGCGGGGACCGCCCCCACGACGAGCGCGAAGCCCAGGCGGACGACGAATAGGCACGCGAGCAGCTTCCAGGCCGCGCCGAGCGCCGCTCTCATGGCGACGCCACCGTGAGCGCGAGCCCTGCGAGCAGCGCCGCGAGGGTGGTCGCGCGCGGCGCGAACCCATGAGGCGATATCTTCAGCGCGTCGTTGGTGCGGTCCTCATCGATCAAGACGCGATTGGCTGGATCGACGAGCACCGAGACGGCTCGACCCTCGGTCGAAACCTCGAGCCGCGCGAAATCGCCGCGCCCGTCCCACACGGCGGTCGCGCGCTTGCCGCGATCGTCGAAGACCTCGACCTCGACCGGGACCACGATCGTACCGCGGCGTCTGACCGTGACGCGCGAAATGAAGCCGCCCTCGTCGCGCGGGGTGCTCGTGAGGAACGCGGGCTCGAAGTCGACCCAGCCGCGCTCGTGGACCGCCTGGTGAAAGAGCGCGCCGGCCGCGTCTCCTCCGGCTTCGCGGATGGCGCGCTCGAGGTCTGCGGGGCCGGGGTGCCGGTAGCGGTGCTCGCGCGCAAAGGCGCCGAGCGCGCGGCGCGCGGCGCCGTCCCAGACCCGATCGATCGTGCGGAGGATCGTCGCGGTGCGCGCGTAGACCAGGCCCCCGTAGTCGCCTCCGGTCGCGAAGCCGCTCGCGCGCGACGAGAGCGGGGCCGCTTGTGACAGATGGATCCGCGTCGCGCGATCGATCGCCTCGATCTCGAGGGGCACGAGCGGCGTGACGGTGTAGCCGAACGCGTCGCGCAGCCCCTCGCCGGTCGCGTACGTGGTCAGCCCCTCGTCGAGGAAGGGAAAGGCGTTCTCGTTGGTGGCGACGAGCCCGTAGAACCACTGGTGCGCGAGCTCGTGCAGCGTGAGGTGCTCGAGGTAGAGCACCGGGACGTGGGCGGCCCAGAACGGCCCGCCGGTAGTGATGAGGGTCGGGTACTCCATCCCGCCCGCCTCCGCGGCGTCGGCAGGTGGGTGCACGATCGTGAGCGTCTCGTACGGGTACGCACCGAAGACTCGCCCGAAGAACGCGAGGCCGCGCGCCGCGGCGGCGATCTCGGCGTCGGCCGCGGCGTCGAGGGTGGGCGGGGACAGGCACCGGATCTTCACG
>CALKVR010000893.1 GCA_938004815.1 uncultured Polyangiaceae bacterium
ACCTCGAGGAGGCGCGGCGGCTCCGCGCCATCGCCGTCGACAAGACCGGCACCAGCACGGAGGGGAAGCCCGCGCTGACCGATGTGGACTCTCTCGGCGACAGGAGCGAGCTCGAGGTGCTGCGGCTGGCCGCCAGCCTCGAGGCCGGCAGCGATCATCCCGTTGCCCGCGCCGTTACCGACGGGTGGGCAGCGCGAGCCGGTGAGCCCGCGATCTCTCTGCTCGAGGTCGCCAAGTTCGGGTCCATCACCGGCCGCGGGATCGAAGGGACGATCGAGGGCAGGCGCTACATCCTCGGGAGCCACCGCCTCGCCGAGGAGCGCGGGGTGTGCTCGGCCGCGGTGGAGCGCTTGCTCGAGACCTTCGAGGCCGATGGGAAGACGGCGATGGTGCTCGCGGACGAGACGCGAGCGCTGGGCGTCCTCGCCGTCGCCGACACCGTTCGTGCGTCGAGCAAGCGAGCGGTGGCCGATCTGAAGGCCGCCGACATCGAGGTGGTGATGCTCACCGGCGACAACGCGCGCACCGCCGCTGCCGTCGCCAAAGAGGTCGGCATCGAGGTCGTGCGCGCGGAGCTCCTCCCCGAGGACAAAGTCGAAGCAGTCGATGAGCTCGTCAAGCGTCGGGGGCACGTGGCCATGATCGGCGACGGCGTGAACGACGCCCCCGCGTTGGCACGCTCCAGCATCGGCATAGCGATGGGCGCTGCCGGCACGGATACGGCGCTCGAGACGGCCGATGTCGCGCTCATGCAGGACGACCTCCGAAAGGTCAGCGACCTGGTGCGGCTGAGCAGGCTGACGGCTGCTGTGCTCATGCAGAACATCACCCTCGCGATCGGTACCAAGGTCGTCTTCTTCGCGCTCGCCCTGGCCGGCAGCGCCACGCTCTGGATGGCCGTCTTCGCCGACTTGGGCGCCAGCCTCATCGTCGTCGCGAACGGCCTGCGCCTCCTTCGTTCTCTACCCAAGTCAACCAACTCGCATTGAAAGGCATGCTCATGCTCCGAAAGATGTTTCAAACGACCCACGTGTTCCTGCTCTCGATCGCCCTCGTGTCCCTCGCGGGCTGCGGGCACGGAAAGAAGAAAGCGCCGCCGAAGGACGACGACAAGCACGAGCACAAGCCGGGGGACGGACACGATCACGATAAGGAAGAGCACAAGCCGGGCGACGGGCACGACCACGGCTCGAGCGGCTCGAAGTAGGTCCCATGCGACTGTACGCGTTGGGCCTACCGCTCCTCGGGGCCATCATCGGGTGCACACCCGATCCGGAGGTGCGGGTCGAGTACGAGCCGTACACGGGCGAGGCTTACCCCGACATCATCGGCGCGATCGCGTATCCGCCGACGGGAGCCGCCCTCGTGACGGATAGCTATTCCGACACGATCAGCTTGGTCGATATCGTCACGGGCCAGCGAATCGCATCACACCCCGTCGGCCGAAACCCGGTCGACATCGATGGTCCGCACCACGTCACAGTCGATCCAGCAGGTAGGTTCGCCTACATCGCGCTTTCCTACCCGCGCTTGGGGGTGACCGGGCCGCATGCCTCGCATGGTTCCAGCTCCCTCCCGGGTTACCTGCAAAAGCTCTCGCTCGACGATCTGCGGGTCGTCGAGCAGGTGCGTGTCGATCCGAACCCGGGCGACGTGGTCCTGACACCCGATGCAACGCGCGCGCTCGTGTCGCATTTCGATCTCGAGCGCGCGACGAAGAACGCAACGAGCTTGGAGGCAGCGCGGGCGACGCTCGCTGTCGTCGACACGGCCTCCTTCTCCATGACGAAGCTTCCGCTGTGCGTCGCCCCTCACGGCATCACCTTCCTGCCGGGCACTCCGACCACGGCGCTCGTCACGTGCTACGGCGAGGACAGCATCGCGCTCGTCGACCTCGACATGCCGGGCGCGGTCCCCAAGCTGATCCCGGTCGGCGCGGGGGTCACCGGCTTCGGTGCTCCTTCTTACGGCCCGTACGCAGCAACGCTGTCCGCCGACGGCGAATGGATCGTCGTGTCCAACACCGTGAGCAAGCAACTTCGCTTCTTCGACGTCGCGAGTCGCTCGTTCGACGCCGACCAGACAATCACCACCATCGGCGCTCCCTTCTTCGCCGCCTACGACCCCCAGGGCATGCTGGTCGTGCCGACTCAACAGCCCGATGCGGTCGTGCGATTCGATCCGACCGGGGTAGCGGCTCCTGAAACCCAGAGCTTCGGGGTCGACGAGTGTCTGCTCCCTCACGAGGTCGTTCCGCATGGCGGCGGCTACTTCGTCGTCTGCGAGGGCGACAAGAAGACGCCGGGCAAGGTCGTACGGCTCGACGCCAGCCTCGAAATCGTCGCCAGCACCGACGTCGGCGTCTACCCGGACGCGCTGCGCGTATTCCTCCCGGGTGCGCCATGAGAACAGCGCACGCCCCGATCGCCGGCCTCGTGATGCTGCTCGCGGCCTGTCCGGAGCCCGAACAGCAGGTCGAGACGAAGAGCGCAGCGGAGCACGGCGAATTCCTCTTCAACGACCCCTCGGTGTCCCCGGCGCCCGGCAACAAGGTGAGCTGTGCCGACTGCCACAGCGTCGCCGAGCCGAGGAGCGGCGACAGCGGTGCGCCGCTGGGCGGGGTCGTCCTGCGAACGAGCCTTTGGGGGGCGCAGCGCGATCGCCTCCTCGATGCGATCAACGACTGTCGCTACTACTTCATGCTGGCGAGCGACTCCTGGTCAGGCGAAGAGGCGGAGGCGCGCGCGCTCTACGCGTACCTCGAGACCCTCCCGGGTAGCGCCGATGCCATGCCCTTCACCATCGGGGCTCTGGCCGACCCGGGGCTCGGAGACGCCACCCGTGGTGAGCCCGTCTATGACGCCGCGTGCGCTCGGTGCCACGGCGCGCGCGACACCGGGATCGGCGCGCTCGAGCCCGCGGCTCCCGTCCTGCCAGGCGAGTGGCTGGCCGATCACCCTCCCGACCAATACACCGATGTCGAGCGGCGGCTGGTCTTCGTGGAGAAAACACGGCACGGCACGTTCCTCGGCTACGGCGGCCGCATGCCGCCGTTCTCGTTGGAGGTGCTGAGCGACTCTCAGCTCGCAGACCTCATGGCCTACATGAGGCTGCCGTGAGGCCCGTCGCGTGGACCACCGCCTTGGCCCTCGCCGTGGCCCCTGCCACCGCCTACGCCAACGGTCGGTTTCCGTCGGCGGAGCAGCTGGTCGTCGACCCCGGCGACCCCTCTCATATCGTGGTTCAGACAACCTACGGTTTCATCCAAACGGTCGATGCCGGTGGCAGCTGGCATTGGATCTGTGAGGACGCGGCGGCGTATGGCGGGATCCTCGATCCGCCTGTCGCCATCCTCGACGGGGGCACACTGATCGCAGGCGTGTTCGACGGCCTCGCCGTGTCCACCCCCGACGCGTGCCACTTCGAGCTGGTCCCTGGCCCGCTCGCCTCGCGGTTCTTCACGGACGTGTCCGCGACGAAGCTGGACCCACGCCGGGCCATTGCGATCTCCTCCAACGGGCTGGGCATGAACCAGTTCGACACGAGGCTCTGGCGCACGGACGACGCCGGGGTGACTTGGGCACAGGCCGGCGCGTCCCTGCCCGGCGACTTCCTCGGATTGACGACCGATGCGGCGCCGTCGGACGCCTCGCGCATCTACCTGTCGGGCTTCGTCGTGGGGAGCGGGAGCGACTACTCCGGTGCTATCGCGCGGAGCGTCGACGGCGGCGCCTCTTGGGAGGTCCTTCCGATCCCAGGGTCGGGCAACAAGTCGGGCCCCTACCTGGCGGCGATCGACCCCACCGATCCGGACACCCTCTACGTTCGCCTCGCATCGGAGATCGGCACGCTGCACGTCTCGCACGATGCAGGCGACACGTGGGAGCCCATCTTCACCGCGAGCAGCATGCTCCTGGGGTTCGCGCTTTCGCCAGACGGCTCCCAGATTCGAGTCGGGAGCGAGACGGACGGCGTCCTCGGAGCATCCACCGGCGACATGGTCTTCGCGCCGCTCAATCCAACCCCGACACGCTGCCTCACCTGGGCAGCGGACGGCCTCTACGTTTGCGCGAAAGAGGCGCTGGCGGGCTTCACCATCGGGCGAAGCACCGACGGCGGCGCCACGTTTCAGGCGATACACCACCTGCACTGCCTCGATGGGCCAGACCCAGCATGCGCTCCGGGGAGCTCGGTCGAAGCCGAGTGCACATCACGATGGGCAGCGCAAAAGCAGCTCCTGTTGACGGAGCTCTGCGAGACGCCTCCCGCACCCGCCGAGCCTGCTCCTACGTTGCCGCCCGAGGACGATGCTTGCGGTTGCGCCGCGCCGGGAATGAACCACGCACGTTTTGCTCCCGGCGTCCTTCTCCTCGTCTTGGGGGTCTTCCTCCTGCGGACGACGCTTGCGGCCTACACGCGCGCGCGGCGCCTCGCTCGGCGGGCGAGCCACAACACCCAAGCAGCGACGAGCGGCCACGCCGCGGGATCGCGCGGGGGCAAATGACAACCGCAGCCATCGCCTTCGTCCCCCGTCGCCCCGTCGCCCCCGGTCGATCCGGAGGAGGCTGCCGAAGGCGGCGGCAAGACGATGCCGAGCTGTTCCGCGATCCCAGGCCAGTAGGCCTCACAGGTCGCGACCGCGGTGCCACACTTGATGGGGGAGAGCTCGGCGAGGTTGAGGAGCGGTGCGATAGTCGCCCCCTCGTCCGTGGACAAGCCTACCGTGAACCCGTCGATCGCCTCATCGCCGCAAACGTAGAGGCCGGTCGCTGCCCATGTGAGACAGCGCGCCGTGTAGGTCGAGCGGGAAGCGAACTCGAGGGCAAAGGCATCGGCCGATTCGATCCCGAAACCCGGGCCACCGATAGCCAGCCGGGTCCCATCGGGCGACAGCGCGAAACCCAGAATCCGCCCCGGGCGCTGAACGACCTCTTGGAACGATTGCCCGCCGTCGGTGCTCAGGTACACGCCGTCTACATCGTCGCCCGGTACGCGCGCGTAGACGCGGTTCGGGTCGGTGGGATCGATCGCGCTCACGAACGGTGGGCCTGGGAGCCCGAGGCCCACGTACCGCGTCCACGTCTGACCACCATCGTCGGAGACGGCCAGCGCCGGCTCGTACGACGGCTCCAGCAACCCCGACGCGTAGAGTCTCGAGGGGTTCGACGGAGCGACTTCGATCGTCGCGGCGCGAAAGTCGCTCCCCAGGTCGTCACCTGTGACCTGCCAAGTCGCGCCACCGTCGATGGTGCGAGCGACGTAGCTGTCGAGAGCATTGCCGACGTTCGTCGTCGTTATCGCCAGGGCACGCGTCGGATCGCTTCGTTCCGCCGTGACGTCCACCACGTACTCCATCGGGAGCATCGCGGCGGCGGTTCCCCACGTGCAGCCCAGGTCCGAGCTGAACGAGACGCCCGTCGGCAACCCGGCGATCGCGGCATCACCGGCCAGGAACGCGACGGGCGGATCCAGCACGCCGTTGTAGCCAATGGCCTGTTCGCAGACCCAGCTCCACGTCGCGCCCGCGTCGGCGCTGATAGAAAACCCGAACGTTGCACGAACCAGGATTCGCGCGGGGTCGACCACCCCCACGACCAGCTGATTCGCCTCCGGATAGCGGCCGTTCGCGGCGGCCGTCTCAGCGAAGATCACCGTCGCCGCCGCAATCGAGATGCTCGCGAGCCCGAGACCCAGGCGTGCTCTCGCTCGTCCCTTGCCCCCGTGAGGTTGCCGCATTCTTCCAATTCATCATGTCCGGCCTGAAATACAAGGAGTCATCACGATGAGCGTTTTGCGTTTGGTCATCAGCCTGGCGTCGGTCCCGCCTCTCTTCGTCGCCCTATCGAGTGGCTGCGGCGACGACCATGCTGAGGACGACGGCGGCAACCCGGCTCTCGAGGATGTCGTCTACGAGGGGGGCACCAATGACGAGGCGCTCGAAGAGCTGCTCGAGCCGTCACCGGTCGACGATTCGACGC
>CALKVR010000894.1 GCA_938004815.1 uncultured Polyangiaceae bacterium
CTTGCCGTGACGCCGACGACCGCGCCTTTGGGCTCCTCGCGCTTTCGCGCCTGGGCCAGGCGCACGCGCTCGGCGGCAGCGACCCGAGCGCCCTTTATGTCGAAGCGATCGAAGAGGGCTGCGCCCATCAGATCCCGCCCTATTGGTGGTCGGCAGCGCTGCTCGGTCTCGCCGAGCTCCGCGCTGGAAGCCGTGCCGGTGCGGGGCCCGCGCTCGCCGCGATCGCAGCGCTCGGCCAGGCGGTCAAGCTACCGCCCGCCGAGCAACAGGGCATCGCCGACGCGCGCGCGCGCGCCCTGGAGCTCTTGGGGGAAGGCGAAGCGACGGGGTGGGAGCGGAGCGCGGCGACGACAGGGCTGGAGCACGCCGCCCTCGCGCTCCTGATCGAGTGAAGTGTGGCTTCCGCTGTAAACGAGCACCCCTCTGGCGCTGATCGCTCGCCGGCTAGCCCTCGAGCGGGCCGAGATCCAAGAGCTCACGAGCCTTGTCGACGGCGCGGCGAATGGTGAGGACGCACGGGTCGCACGCGCTGCCGCAACAGAACATCCACTCGGCCGGGCTCTGGTGGAGGTACTCGCGCACGTAGCCGTGGTGCGTCTCGTCGAGGCCGGCCCACCTCGCGCCCTCGGCGATCGCGGCGGCCTCTTTGGGGGTGACGCCGGCCTGCTTCATTGCACGTCGCAGCCGAAGATCACCTCGACGTCGGTGACCATCCCGGCTTTCAAGTCGTCGCACGCCATGCCGTAGAACGTGACGCTGTTGGTGGCCGGATCGTAGACCCAGCCGTTCATCATCGTCAGGTCGTTGGGCACCGCTTGCCCGTCGAAGAAGACGTAGATCTGCGAAGCATCGGGCGGGGTCTTGTCGAAGGTGAAGGTGCAGCTGATCGCGGCGGTCGCGATCGTCTCCAGGGCGAGCTCGAGGCTCATCTGATCGCCGGCGTCGTAGTACGCGGGGCCGCTGTTGGGGACGCCGCCGGCGTTGGCGAAGATGTCCATCTGCATCGGATCGATGCCGCTGCCGAACCCGATCACGAACGTGGGGATCCCCGCGGCGAGCATGTCGGTGATGATCTGCGTGGTGCCTGCGTCGCCGCCGGCGACGTTGCAGCCTGCTTGCTTGCCGTCGGTGAGCAGCACCGCAAAGTTGTCGCGCGCCGGGTCGGCGAGCTCGGGCGCGAGCGACGCCT
This sequence comes from uncultured Polyangiaceae bacterium, assembly GCA_938004815.1. GTDB lineage: Bacteria > Myxococcota_A > Polyangia > Polyangiales > Polyangiaceae > Xiheicaenibacterium. The sequence goes on from CALKVR010000894.1 coordinate 1,190, forward strand.
GCTGCATGGCGGTATCGATGTTCGTGACGCACGGCCCGTTGGGGAAATTCGGGTCGCCGTTGACGAGCGCGCTGTTGAGGAGTGTCTGGATCGCCACCTCGGTCCCCGGCCCGGGCGGGACGGCGATCGCGTCTTGCTCGCAGCTCGGTGCCAGCGTGTCGGGGAACAAGCTCAGGCCGAAGCGGATCTGGTCGGTGTAGACCGTCGTCATGTTGACGATCGCACCGACCGCGGCCTCCCATTTCGTCACCCCCATGCTCGCGGCGGCCGTCATCGAGCACGATCGGTCGAGCACGAGGAGCATGTTGGGCGGGACGGCCTCGATGGTCGCCTCGAAGTCGTCGCAGCCCCCGCCGGGGATACAGGTGCCCGTCGCCTCGTCGCACGTGGTGCCAGGCTGGGCGCAGTCGTTGTCGCCGGCGCACTGGCCTGGGTCGAGGCACGTCAAGGCTACGCTGCAGAACTGCGGAGCGGTGCAAGCAGGGTTGCAAGTGGTCACGCCCGACGACGAGGACGCGTCTCCTGTCGAGGTGGTCGTGCCGGTGCCCGCGCCCGAGCCCCCGGTATTCTGGGGGTCCGAGTCGCCGCAGCCGCCCCACGCGAGCGCTCCGAGGATGGCGAACGACGCGAACGAATAAGCAAGGGGACGGCGCATGAGACCTCCGGATCGGGATCGTATCAGAGGTACTTCGAGGCTTCGCGCTTCGTGAGCCCGGACATCTGCGCGTCGTGATCGGCGACGAACCGGCGGGTCAGCTCGGGGCGCTTCTTGGAGACGTCGCGCAGGACCCAGCCGATCGCCTTGCGGATGAAGAACTCCTTCTCCTCGAGCATCGGGACCGCGACCCTCGCGAAGAGCGCGAAGTCGCCGCTCTTGCCCGCGCGCAGCTCGTCGAGCTGGGCGAGTAGCGCAGTGCGGCGAACCCACATGTGCTCGTCGCGCGCCCAGCGCTCGATGCATCGGCGCTCCTTGGGGTGGCGCTCGATCACACGCCCGACCAGTTTGGTCGCGATCCAATCGACGTGGGCCCAGCACGCCGTCACCCGGACCCAGTCGATGAGCAGATCGAGGTGGGCGGGCCCGAGCTCGTTGCGCCGCCGCTCGAGCAGGCCGATCGCGGCCGAGCGCACCTCGAAGTACCGCGAGCGGATGAGCCCATCGGCGGCGGCGACGAAGCTGTCTATGGGCTCGTCAGCGTGCGCCTTGGCGAGCTCGCGGCACGCGCTCCGGAGCGCGGCTTGGTCGACGCCGAAGAAGGCGAGGTCGCTCTTCATGTACGCCTTCATCTGGGTCGCCTTGGCCGCGTCGCCCGCCGCCTCGAACCGTACTTCGAGCCAGCGCGCGGTCGCTCGCTTGGTCATCGCCACGCTCTCACCTCTTCATGGCTGCGGCGCGCAGCCGACCAGGTTGGGGTGCTCGTCGTTCTCGGCGAGCTCGGCGAGGCGCCGAAAGTACCCGCTCGTCTCGGCGCCGTCGGGGCCGAAACCCGAGATCCCGTGATCGGCCACGCTCGACGTGGCGTACTTCGGCTCGCCCTTCGGGCCGACGGTGATCTCGTCCTCGGTCAGGTAGGCGAGGGTGCCGACGTGCTCGTACTCGAGCATGAGGCCGGGCACCGAGGTCACGACGTCGTCGCCGTTGCGAACGCGTACGACGTGCGCGCCGTGTTTGTCTGCGGCCGCGCGGAACGCTGCCGCGAACGCCTTGTTTCCGACGCGGGGCGAGCCGAACGTGTAGAGCCCCGCGACGTCGAAGCTCGCGCCCTCGTCGCGCGCGCGGAGGAGGCGCGCCGTCATCAACGTAGCGAGCCCGCCGCCCAGGCTGTGACCGGTGACCCAGACGCGATCGCCGCGCTCGGTGATCTCGCCGAGCTTCTCGAGGAGGAGCGGCTCGACCGTCTCGAACGCCTCCACGAAACCAGCGTGCGCGCTGCCCCAGCTGGCGGGCCAGCCGCGCTCGGCGAGCGGCGTCTTCCACGTCTTCAAGTCGGTCATGACGTCGGCGGCCTGGCTCGTCTCGGTGCCGCGGAACACGAGGAGGACGAGCGGCAGCTCGCGGTGGCGGGCAAAGAGCACCTGCGTGCTCGCGTCGCGGAACGCGCGCCCGCGATCGTCGATGTCGCCCGCCGAGAAGAACTGGAGGTAGGCGCCGGGTCGCACCTCTTTCACGAGGTGGTGCTGGAAGGCGGCGGCGGGAAAGGCGTCGGTTCGCAACGTGGGCGACTCGAGGTAGGGCCGCACGCACGAGCCCCACGCCGCGCCCGGCGGCGCGAGCCCGCGCGCGATCGGCCGGAGCCGATCCGAGCCGAGCGCGGCCGCGAGGGCGCTCGTCTTCGATGCTTCGGCGGCGCGCAGCGAGCGCAAGTCACCCAAGCAATCGGGCCAAGTCAGATCGTGCGGCTCGTTCGGGTTGTGAAAGCCGAGGTCGGTGAGGATGGGCGCGAACGCGGTCGCGTGGCTGTACTCATTCGCGGAGAAGAACGAGAGCCACGCGGCGTTTCGCAAATGAACCGGCGACGTCGGCTTCAGGCAAAAGTCGAAGCCCTCTCCGGCGGAGGGCGAGCGATCGATCGCGATTGCTGCCGTCATCGGAGCGGTGGACCCGACGGGGGCGGCACACCCCGCCGCTGCCAGTGCGACGGTGCTGGCGGCCGCCGCCAGGCGAGCTCGTGGTCTGCGGGAGCGAATCACCGGGCCGGCAGCGTATCAAAGTCGCCGTGCGCGACGCGGTTTCAGGTAGGTAGATCGGGTGACGATCCCCGAAGCCCTCGGCAGCGCAGCGCAGCGGGTACCGACCCGCGAACAGTTGGTCCACGAGCTCTACGAGGCCGCCGAGCTCGAGCACAACCTGATGTGCACGTACCTCTACGCGGCCTTCAGCCTGAAGAGCGGTGAAGACGAGGGCCTGACCGCGACGGAGGCTGCGCTGGTCGAGCGTTGGCGGCGCCAGATCATCTGCGTGGCCGTCGAAGAGATGGGCCACCTCACGGCGGTGTGGAACATCACGTCTGCGTTGGGCGCGACGCCGTGCTTCGGCCGCGACAACTTTCCGCTCGACCCGGGCTATTTGCCGGCTGGCCTCGTCGTCAAGCTCGCGCCGTTCACCGACGCGGTGGTTCAGCACTTCGTCTACCTCGAGCGGCCCGAGGCCTCGACCGAGCCCGAGGGTGATGGCTTTCAGCCCGAGCAACAGTTTCGCCGCGGTCGCCAGGAGGCGCGCCTCACCCCGATGGGGATCGACTACGAGACCGTCGGCACCTTCTACGCGACGGTGGGCGCCAACCTGCGCGCGTTCGTCGCGCACCACGGCGAGTCCGTCGCGTTCTCGGGTGATCCGGCGCTGCAGATCTCACCGGCCGAGGTGACGCTGGGCGGTGCCCGCCCGGTGCTGTGCTCCAAGACCGCGCTCGCTGCCTTCTCAGCGATCGTCGAGCAGGGCGAGGGGGCCCCAATCGACTCCGAGCGTTCACACTTTCAGAAGTTCTCTGCGATTCGCGACGAGCTCCGCGCCGCGCTGCGTGACAACCCCGCGTTCGTCCCGGCCCATCCGTCCGCGGTCAACCCGGTGCTGCGCCCGCCGCTCCGCCCCCAGGGGCGCGTCTGGATCGAGAACGAGGAGGCGGCCCGCACGGTCGATCTCGCAAACGCGGCGTACGGCCTCATGCTGCGCATGCTCGCGTTCTCGTACCTCGTCCCTCGGCCCCGGCCGGACAAGGCTCTCGCGATCGATCTCTCGATGGGGCTCATGCGCGCGGTGACGTTGCTCGGCGAGCGCGCCGCGCGCATGCCGGCCGGCCCCTCGAACCCGGGTTGCAACGCGGGCGTCTCCTTCACCGCGTTGCGCGACGCGGCGCCGATCGCCCCCGGCGTCTCGGCCCATCATTTCTTCAACGAGCGCCTCCGTGAGCTCGTCGCGTCGGCGCGGGCGCTCGCCGATGGCGGCGACGCGCGCGTCGTGCGCGCCGCCCGCATGCTCGAAGAGCTCTCGCAAAGGGCGGAGCGGGGCTTCGCCGAAGCCGCTGCAGCCGCGAGCGCGGCGGCGGCACCGACCACTGCCGTCGCGGCTCCCGCTCCGGCGCATGCTCCGCCGACGACCGTGGTCGACGGCGTCGAGCGCGTCGACGGCAAGCACCTGACGCTGATGTTCGAGACCAAGCGGTGCATCCACGCGCGCTTCTGCGTCACCGGCGCTCCCAAGGTGTTCTTGGCGAACGTGAAGGGCCCGTGGATCCACCCCGACGCGATGGAGGCCGACGCGCTCGTCGAGATCGCGCACGCCTGCCCCTCCGGTGCGATCACGTACATCGCCAAAGACGGCGTGCGCGACGAGACGCCCGCGCCCGTCAACCTGCTCTCCGTCCGTGAAGCGGGGCCTTACGCGGCGCGCGGTGCGCTCAGCATCGACGGCGCCCCGATGTTTCGCGCCACCCTCTGCCGGTGTGGCGCCTCCAAGAACAAGCCCTTCTGCGACGGCTCGCACCACGACGCGGGGTTCACCGCCAGCGGCGAGCCGCCGACGGGCAAGACCGATATGCTCGAGGTGCGCGACGGCCCGCTCGCGATCGAGCCCGAGGTCGACGGGCCCCTCCGCGTCCGCGGCAACCTCGAGATCCTGAGCGGCACCGGCCGCTGCGTCGCGCGCGTGCAGCAAGCGCGGCTCTGCCGATGCGGCGGCTCGAGCAACAAGCCCTATTGCGACGGCACCCACGCTCGCATCGGCTTCAAGTCGACCTGAAGCCGTGCGCGCCGGCTAGCCGAACGTCGCCACGTACTGGTCTTCGTCGAAGCCGACCAGCACCGTGCCCCCCGCGACCACCACCGGCCGCCGCACCAGCTTGCCGTCCTTGGCGAGCGCGCCCACGATCTGCGCGTCGGTCATCGCGTCGATGGCATCTTTGCCGATCGCCCGGTAGCTCGCGCCGCTCGTGTTCAGCCACTTGCGCACCGGCTTGCCGCTCGACGCGATCCAACCGTCGAGCTCCTTCTTCGTCGGCGGCTCGTCGACGATGTGCCGCAGCGAGTAGCCGACCTTGTGCGCGTCGAGCCACTTGAGCGCCTTTTTGCACGTGCCGCACTGCGGGTACGACAACACCAGGGGACCGGGCTTCGGCATGCCCTCTCTTAGCGCAACCGTGGCTGGAGCTGGTCTCGATCCTGCTTCGTTTCAGAGCAGATGGTGCATCATGAACGAGTGGTCCAGCCTCGTACGTTCTGATCCGCGCGCGGATCAGGTTCTCCGGGTGTTTCAGTCCTATGCGGCGGCGTTTCGGGCGCTCGATCCGAGCGGGGTCGCCGAGCACTTCGACTTGCCGTGTCTGCTTTTGTCACCTCGAGGCAATCTTGCAGGCACGACCGCAGCCGATGTCGAGCGTTTCTATGCGGGCGTGATGGCGAACGCGCGCTCGCGCGGGTACGCGACCACCGAGTTCGAGCAGCTGAACGCGCGGCTCCTCGACGCGAACACGGCCGCGGTCACGGGTCACGGCAAGTGGAAGACCGACCACGGCATGACGATCATGCGCTTCGAGCTCGCGTTCATCCTTCGACGCGTCGACGGCCGGTGGAAGATCGCGGTCAGCGACGTACGCGGGAGCGCGGGGCTGCACCGCCCGTCGTAGACGCCGATCGCAGAGCGGAGAAATCGATGCGCGACGCGTTTCGGATCTCGGCCCGCAGTCTGCCTTTCATGAAGGCGAGCGCGACATCGTTCTTGCGCTTGCTCTCCGATGCGACGCCGTCGCGCGCGACCACGACGGAGAGGTCGCGAAGGAACGCGTCCTGTGCCGTGAAGAGCACGCAGATGTCGCCCGCGAACCCTGCCAAAACCAGGACCTCGCTCCCCAAGTAGTGGAGCAGGAGGTCGAGCGACGTCCCGTAAAACGCCGAGTGCTTCGGCTTCAGGATGAAGTAGTCGTCGTCGTCCGGCACGAGGAGGTTCGCGATCTCGCAGCCTGGCATGCCCGGGGTCCGCGCGTTCTCGACCGTGGCCCGAAAGTCCGACCGCCAGCGTCCGAAGTTGTCGTTCGCGTAGATGACCGGGACGCGGGCCTTCTTCGCGCGGCCCTTCAAGGACGCGATCCGCTTGGCGGCCGGGAGCGCGTGCTTGGCGAGGTGCGGGCCATGCGCGAAGTCCATCGCGTTGATGACGTCGATGAGGAGGAGCGCCACCCGAGAGCGCTGCGGGACGGCGCCGTGGAGGTCGTGGCCGGAGGCGGGCAAGGGCAGTCAGCCTAGCCAGGGGGCGCTTTCGACGCTCGCGCAACCATGCAAGTAGGCGTCAGTCGCGGGTTCCCCGGCCGTCTCTCCCCGCAGGACCGCGGACTCCTTGACTTCGGCTCGGCCGTCGACCATGGTCCCGCGCGTCGTACGGGGAAACCCGTCGAACGGGGCGTAGCGCAGCCTGGTAGCGCACCTGGTTCGGGACCAGGGAGTCGGAGGTTCAAATCCTCTCGCCCCGACTCTTTGCAGGCAGGCCCTGCAACACACTCGAGGC
>CALKVR010000895.1 GCA_938004815.1 uncultured Polyangiaceae bacterium
GGTGAGCCTCGTCGGTAGCACCGCGATCAACTTCAACGGCGGGACGATCGAGATCACCGGCGGCGACATCAGCATCGTCGGCGGCAACATCAACTTCGAGTCGTCCGGCCCGATGGAGCTCAAAGCCGACGGTCCGTTGATCGCGATCGCGGCCGGCAACGCGACGATTCAGGGCGGCCCGATGATCGACGCCAAGGCGGGCCTGATCACCCTGGGCATCGTCGGACCGCCGAGCAGCGGGCTTGGTGCCGACGTCGACGCGCTCGTCGCGATGTCACCGACGTTGATGGCGAACATCCGGGCCCTCTTGGCCGACGGTTGGACGATCCAGTACGGCCCCGCCGGCGCGGGCTCGTACTGCGACAAAGCAAAGAAGATCATCGTTATCGACTCGAACAAGCAGGGCAACCCCGGGGCGGTCACGAGGAGCCTTGCGCACGAGTCTGGTCACGCCCTCTACGAAGCCGACCCGTACGTTCCGCCCGACGGTCTCACGCGGCAGCAGTACATCGATCAGAACGTCAACCGGAACCTCAAGGACGAGGCCGAGGCGTCGCTGGTCAACGCGCAGGTGCGTGACGAGATCCAGCGCGCCGGTGGGCCCGACATCGGCGGCTCCGGCCAACGGGCCGAGGACTACCAGGCCATCTACGACAAGTACCCGAACCCCGCCGATCGCGATCAAGCCCGACAAGAGATCGCCGACATCTTCGGGTCGGCCGAGGTGCCGAGCGTGAAGAAGCCCGACGGCACGCCGTACAGCAGCTACAACGACTACTACGGTCAGGCCTACGCCGACTTCTGGGACAAGAACGTCGCTCCGACAGGTGGCCCGTGAGCCTTCTCGATACCGTCGCCGAGCTGGTAAAGAAGCGGCCTCTCGACACGCGGGCGGTCGAAGATGCCTTCGACGTCGCGCTCCGCCAAGACGCCGACAACACCAACCCATACATCCAACGCTTTCTCGCCTTCCGAAGGCCGGCCGAGCTCAGGAGCGTCGAGGTTCGGGTGCCGCAGGGCGCCGCGACGCGAAAGGGCCCGATCGTGGTCGTCGATGTCGACGGCGAGGCGACGAACATCAAGCAAGCCGACGTGCTCGCGCAGTTCGGCGAGAAGCCCGCGGTCGAGGTGCCGACCCCGGCTCAGCCCCCCGATTCGCCCGTGTATCTCTCGTATCCCCAACCCTGGGGGACGCTCCGCTTCGGTTTCGCGCGTCCCTCGACCGAGCTTCTGACCAGCGTCGTCATCGATTCGGACAAGCTGCCTTGATCAGGAAGGACCACGATCATGTCGTCGCAAGTCGCTGACCTCTTCTATGTTTCGAGCGCCGCGCTCCCCACGAACGCGCGCGTGATGGGCTTCAAGGGCGCAGAGGCGGTCTCGCGCTTGTACTCGTTCGACGTGTACGTCTCCGTCGACGAGGGTGCGGGCGACGGCGTCGACATGGCCGACGCCGTCGGGGTGCGCGCGACGCTCGGGTTTCAGACCGACGTGCTCTCGCCACCGTTCACGTTCCACGGCATCATCTCCGCGTTCGAGATCGTCAACGTGTGGGACGGGCGCACCGTCTTCCGCCTGACGATGGTGCCGCAGCTCTGGCAGCTCGCGCAGTCGCTGCACAGTCGGCTCTTCACGAAGAAATCGATCCCCGACATCATCCGCGCGATCCTCGAAGACAACAGCCTATCGGGCGACGACTACGAGCTTCGGCTCGACGGCTCGTACCCGCCCGAGGAGCACGTCTGCCAGTACAAAGAGAGCGACTTCGCCTTCATCTCGCGCTGGATGGAGCGCGAGGGCATGTACTTTTTCTTCGAGCACGGCGAGTCGCAGGAGAAGCTCGTCATCACCGACAAGAAGTCGTTCCATCAGCCGCTCGCTCCCTTCGACATCCCCTATCATCCGACCAACGGCGACGAGTCGGCCCGGCAGGCGCTCCATCAGGTGGGCTTCCGCGTCCGCACCCTCCCCGCGCAGGTTCGCCTCAAAGACTACGATTACTCGAAGCCCGCGCTCGAGGTCTCCGGCTCGGCCATGGTGTCGAGCACCGGCCTGGGTGAGGTGAGCCTCTATGGCGACCGCTTCTTCACCCCCGGTCAGGGCAAGCACCTCGCCACCGTGAAGGCCGAGGCGTTTCAAGCCACCGCCAAGGTGCTCAGCGGCTCGGGCACTGCTCGCTACCTCCGCTCTGGGTACCTCTTCTCGCTCGATCGCCACCCGCGCGGGGAGCTGAACATCAGCTACCTCGTCACCGACGTGGCGCACCTCGGCCGGCAAGTGCTCGGCGCGAGCGAGCTCGACGCCCTCATCCCCGACAAGAGCCCCGAGGTCTACCGCGCCAACGTGAAGGCTATCCCGAGCGAGGTCCAGTACCGCGCCGAGCGAACCACCCCCTGGCCGCGCATCTCGTGCTTCGAGAACGGCGTGGTCGATGGCCCCGCGACCAGCACGTACGCCCAGATCGACGACATGGGTCGCTACGCGGTCAAGCTCAAGTTCGACGAATCGATCTTGAAGGATGGCCAAGCGTCGACTTGGCTTCGCATGGCGCAGCCTCACGGCGGGCAGGTCGAGGGCTTTCACTTCCCGCTCCGCAAGGGGACAGAGGTACTGGTGACGTTCCTCGGGGGTGACCCTGACCGTCCTGTCATCGCAGCCGTGCTCCCGAACGCGGCCACCCCTAGCCCCATCGCCAGCGCCAACAACACCAAGAACATCCTCCAGACCGGCGGCGCGTCGCTCATCGAGATCGAGGACCTCGACGGCCAGCAGTACATGAAACAGTTCACGCCCGTCGCGAACACGCAGCTGTGGATGGGCACCGACTCGACCAGCCCCCAGGGCCACAACGTCGAGCTCTCCACCGACGGCAGCGGCCTCGCCTCGTACGGCACGTACTTCGACATGTTCGTCGGCGCGACCAAGGACGAGCACGTCGTCGGCGACGTCACCCGCATGTTCGACAGCAACTACGTCACCAACGTGACCGGCAACGTCACGCAGACGTACATCGGAAACCAGACGACGACAGTAACGGGGAACGTCACGCGGACGATCAACGGGACCTTGACCGAGACCGTCATCGCGCCGGTAACCCAGGCCTACAACTCGACCTACGGGTTGACGGTCAAGGCCGACGTCACGCAGAACTTCGACGCCAACCACTCGCTCACGATCACCGCCGACGAGTCGATCAAGGTCGACGGGAACGCGACCCACACCATCGAGGGCGGCCTGACCGTGACCGTCAACTCGGGCGTCAGCCAGCACAACGCCAACGCGACCTATCAGCTCGAGGCGAAGCCCGACGCCAAGATGCACGCGACGAACGAGTTCTCGATCCGCGGCGACGTGAAAGCCGAGCTCTCTGCCCCCGACACCAAGGTCAACGGCGACACTTCGGTCACCGTTCACGGCGGCTCGACCGTCACGATCGGCCCGACCGAGATCACCGTCAACGGCTCGTCGATCATCAAGCTCTCGGGCCCAGCAAGATCGAGATCGTGGGCGGCGACGTAAAGGTCAGCGGTGGCAACATCACCGTCGGCGCGTCGGCGACGCTCTTCGAGCACTCCGGCGGCACCATGACGGTCTCCGGAAACACGGCGATGATCGCGGGCGGCCCGCAGCTCGACTTCTTCGCCGGCGTGATCAAGCTCAACACCTGACCTTCGCCATGAACGACAAGGACGCTTCGCTCACGCGGGACGAATCGCCGGCCGACCTGACCGAGGTCGCGCCGTCGCGCGTCGCCCTACCCTCCGGCTACGTCGTCGACGTTCAGGCCGGGCCGAGCGAAGCGCTTCGTATCGTCGCGCCCGATGGTCGCGTCTGCGTGACGATCGAGCTCACCGAGAAGGGGCCCGCCGTCCACATCGAGGCCGCCTCGCTCAGCGTCGCGAGCCGCGGCCCCCTCGCGCTCAGCGCGCGCTCGGTCGAGCTCGCCGCCGAAGAAGACGTCGTTCTCCGCGCGGGCGGCGATATCAAGCTCACGGCCGAGGGCAAGCTCACGAGCACCGCGTTCGAGCAGGACTTGGTCGCGACCCACGGCGACGTTCGCATCGAGGCGAACGACGACGTCCGCGTCGAGGGCGAGCGCATCCGCTTGAACTCTCCCGATCTGCCTGGCCTGCGTCGGCCCGGCGAGCTACGCGCGCCCCTGCCCAGCGGCTCCGTCGCGAGCGGGGTCGGGGTGTCGGCCGGCGGGCGCGATGAAGGGGGCGCAGAGTAGCGGTGCGCTTCGACAACGACACCCCCGACCCGGCGTCGCTCTTTCGCACCGAGCGTGACGGCAACGTCATGGCGAACGCGGCCGTCGTTCGAGTTCGTCGCGTCATCCGCGACGGCAAGCTCGAGGCGCCGCCGGCCGAGCTGGCGCTGACGACGCTCCGACAAGAGCCCGTCGATCTGGGCGAGTACGGCGAGCTCGAGCCGGATGCGCTCTGTCCTCGAACCGGGACGGACATCATCGTCGTCGGCGACGCGGTCTGCCCGGAGCCGCGCATCGCGACCCGCGTCGAAGTCCACATGGGCGACTACCACGTCTCGCTCGACGTCTACGGCGACCGGGTCTGGGAGTCGGTGATGGGCTCGCTGACCCCCTCCGATCCGCAGCCGTTCATGCGCAAGCCGCTGACCCTCCTCAACGCGTACGGCGGCGCCGCCGAGGGCGAGTACGGTCCGATTCCGTGGCGGTACAACCCCCTCGGCAAGGGTTACTACCTCAAGTCGACCGAGGCCAAAGACAAGCCGCTGCCGAACGTCGTCTTCGCGGGCGACAAGGTCGCCGCTTGGAACGACCAACCGGTCCCTGCCAGCGTCGGCCCCTACCCCAATGCTTGGGCGCTCCGCATGGAGAAGATCGTCAGCGTCGACGAGGCCACGCTGGGCGTCAGCGTCGACACCGAGGGCGGCCTGGCCGACCGCGCGCACCCGGTGCTCTCCGGAAAGCAGGTCGAGCCGGGGCGCATGAGGATCCTCGGCATGACCGAGCGCGGCGTCCTCGAGCTCGACGTGCCGCCTTGCCCCTACGAGATCGACGTCACCATCGGCGAGAAGTCGGCGACGCGCTCTCTCTCGCTCGAAGAGATCTTCATCGACCTGCGAAGTGGCGTCGCCGACTTCACCTATCGAAAGATGTTTCGCTACGCGTTCGTTCCCCACCAGAAGCGCCTGACGCGGCTCCGCACCGCGTCGGCGCCGAGCTGAATCGAGGAGCCTGCCATGGCCGACACGTGGCCGAAGAAGCCGTCCAATCACATCATCACGCTGGACCGTCACTTCGGCCTCCACCTCGTCTGGGTGCCGCTGCCGCACATCGAGCCCGGCATGTCGTGGCACATCGGCTACGCCAAGGACGGCTGGTCGATGACCATGGGGACCAACAAGTGGAACGAGGGCAAGGTCATCTTCGACGGCGTGCCGATCCCGAGCCGCGACAACGCGCCCGAGCACTGCATCGTCCCTCACCTGAACCTGTTCCCCTGGCCGCCGTTCTTCCCGAACATCCTCATCCCCGTCATCATCCTGCTCTCGAAGAGCCAGGCGTTCCTCGCGGTAGGTAGCGTCGTCGCGCCCAAGGGGCCGGTCGCGGTCGAGATCCCCTTGGTCAAGGTGCTCGGCGTCAACATGGCCTGCAACGACCCGATCACGATGCCGACCGACATCGTGCTGCACACCGATGGCTCGACGGTCGTGCTCGGCTTCACCCTCGGCGACCTCCTCTCGGCCATCATTCGCTACGCGATCCAGATCGCGTTCGAGCTGCTCGTGAAGCGCCTGATGGGCATCGCATCGCGGGCGGCCAGGGGGCTGGCGTCGCGCGTAGGCACCCGGCTCACCAACCGCTTCTCGAGCGGCATCCTCAATCGCGTCGGCACCGGCCTCCACCGGTGGGGGACCAGGGCCGCGTCCACCGCGGCGCCCGGCTTCATCAAGCGCGCGAACCTCGCGATGATGCGCGGTCTCGGTCGCGCGACCGGCAACACGTCGAGCCGTGTGGGCTCGTCGCTCCTCACCTATCCGGGCAGCTCACGCATGGTCGGCCAGAACATGCTGGACGACGTGTACAACCGCCTCGCGGGGTCGCCCACGGGCACGCGCGGCATTCAGA
>CALKVR010000896.1 GCA_938004815.1 uncultured Polyangiaceae bacterium
CCATCACGTCCGGCCGATCCTGATCGGGCATCCGCTCGATCAGCTCGAGCGCCCCGCCGAGGCCGTACTTGGTGGCGCGCGCGAACGGATAGTCCTTGACCCCACCCAAGCCGATGATGTCGAGGCCCGGTAGATCCGACGCGTACATCATCGCGCCCGCGTCGCCGACCAGCACGCGCCGGGGCTTGAGGTCGCGCAGCGCGCGACCCGCGACGATGTGCTGGTCTCGAATGTTTCGGCAAGCCCGCGCAAAGAACCAGACCTGATCGCGAAAGTTCGGATGCTGGTGGTGCCAGTACAGCATCGAGCCTCACCCCCCAGACCATGCGCGCGCGCAGGGTGTCGCCGTAACCCGAGACGAGCGTGATGAGCCCCATGGCCGCGAGCACGAGCAGCCACGCCACGCCGCTCATCGCGTAGCGCTCGTTCTGCCACCGCACCTGGCCGTTGAGCGCGACGATCGCGAACCACCCGAGCACTTGGATCCACAAGAGACCCGCCCGCCACCGCAGCTTCTTGCTCGCGAGGGGCACGAGCGCCAGGGCCGGCACCATGTAGCCCCAGTACTTCTCGGCCGAGAAGTGGTGCTCGGTCATCCGGGCGACGACGTACTTTAAATGAAAGACCCAGTCGTCCCACTTGTCGGCGGGCGTCATGTACGGGTGGTAGAGCGCGACCTTGGTCACTGCCCCCGCCTGCGCCCACTCGCCGGTCAGCACCCGGTTCGCGACCGACTGCGCGAGGAGCCCGAGCACCGCAGGGGTCGCCCCCAAGACGAGCGTGCGAAACGACCGCAGGAGACCCAAGCGGCGGTGCAACACCGCCGCCGCGATCGATGTCGCCGCGACCGATATCGCCGACTCGGGCCGCGTCAGCACGAGGAGCAGGTTGGCCGCGCCGAGCGCGACCGCGGGGCCGATCACCCTCCCCTGCTCGCCCTTGACGATGAGGCGCTCGAGCGCCAGCGCGCTGAGGGCCCACACCCCCAGGTGGAACGCGTTCTCCATCCCGCTGAAGAGCGACCAGTCGAGCGCGCCGAGCGACAGCACGACGGGCGGGACGACGTACTTCGCCCAGCGGCCCGCGGGCGCGACGAGCCGAGCGGTCGCGGCGAAGAAGAGCACGACCGACAGGCAGGCGATCAGCACCGCCCACGCCATCAGCCACTCTTTGCGAAAACCCACCCAGTAGCCGAGCGCGAGCACGAACGGGTAGCTGAGGCTCGTGTTGCCGCTCGAGTAGCCGTTGCCCTCGGACCACTGGAACGGGTAGCCCCGCGCCGTCGAGCGCGCGTAGTCGAAGTGGATGAACACGTCGTCGAGCGGAGCCGACCATTCGCCGCCGGTCTGGGCGAACATCGCCCCGACGAACGTCGCCGCCACGAAGGCCGTCGCGAGGGTGGCGAAGACGACGAAGAGGCGCTCGTCGATCGCGCGCCACTCGGACACCACGAGCCCCACGAGGGCACGGAAACGGCTCCGCCAGGGGTGCAGGAAGCTGTCGGACGCGGTACGAGGCTCCAAGCCTCTGGCCTCATACCATGGCTGAAGAGTCGTGAAACGAACCCCGATCGCCGGCGTGACCCTCGGCACCGTGATCGGCGGCCGCTACCAGATCGAGCGGCTGCTCGGAACGGGCGGGTTCGGTCACGTGTACCAAGCGATCCAGATGCCGCTCGGGCGGCGCGTCGCGGTCAAGCTGCTCGCCACCCACCAGTCCGAGGTCTCGGCGCGGTTCGCCCGCGAGGCCGCGCTCGCGCAGCGGCTCGAGCATCCGAACACGGTGCGCATCCTCGACTTCGGAGCGACGCCCGAGGGCGCGCCGTTCATCGTGTTCGAGCTTCTCCGCGGCAAGACGGTGGCCGAGCTCGTCGCCGAGCGCGGGCCGATGCCGCTCGAGATCGCGCTCGACATCACGGCGCAGGTGCTCAAATCGTTGATGGAGGCGCACGCGCTCGGCATCGTGCACCGCGACATCAAGCCCGCGAACGTGATGGTCACGTCGCACCCCGGCGAGCCGTTCTTCGTGAAGGTCCTCGACTTCGGCATCGCCAAGGATCTGCACGCGACCGAGGGGGGCTCTCCGCGCGCTTTCACGCGCGCGGGCGACGGTTCGTACGCGAGCCCCACGCTCACGAGCGCGAGCCAGATGATGGGCACGCCGCGCTACATGGCGCCCGAGCAAGCGCTGAGTGAAAAGGCCGGCCCGGAGACGGACCTCTACGCGGTGGGGCTGCTCCTCGCCGAGATGCTGCGCGGGCGCCCGGTCTTCGATCAGTCGGACGGCCTCGCGATCGCGGCCGAGCAGGCTTCGGCGCGGCCCGTCCCGCTCGGGGGGCTGGAGCACACCGCGGCCGGCGCGACGCTCGTCCGCTCCACGCAAAAGGCCCGCGCCAAACGGTACCCGAGCGCGGCCGAGATGCTCGCCGACATCGAGAAGCTGCGTGGGCTGGGCGAGCGACCGGCGGGTGGCGTCCGCGTCGACGAGCAACGCGTGATCTCGGCCATCACGACGGATCCCACGCACTGGACACCGTCGGTCGCCCGGGCCGAGCCACCAACGCCGAGCCGCCGCGGGGTGGTGATCGCGGTGGCGGCGGCGCTCGGGCTCGGCGCCCTCGGGGTGCTCGGGTGGTTCGCCTCGACCACCCTCACCCCCGCTCGAAGACCGAAGAAGAAGCGATCCGATGACGAGGACGACGGCGACGACGACGACGACACGGACACCGAGACCGACGCGGACGAGCCGCCGCGGCCCGTGGACGTCGACTGGTCGACGCGCGTCGTGCCCGACGACGCCGACGTGCTCCCCGCGCGGATGAAGCGCGCCGGGTACACCGTGCACGCCGGCGACATCATCGACCAGGCCGGCTTCTCGCAGTGGGTCTGGTCGGCGTCCAAGCCGCCGTGCGGTGGCAGCGTTCTTTTGTTGGTGTACGGCGACGAGGGCATCGCCGAGACGAGCGCGCGCGTCCTCACCGAACAGGGCCGCGGCAAGGTCTTGCGAACGAAGAACCGCGTGCTCTTCGTTCAGCTGATGAGGCAGGGCGGTCCCGAAAAAGATCCCGCGTGCACACTGCCTCTTCTCGACGCGCTCACGCGTTGACGCTCCCGCGTGCCCGCGTTGACCGGGCTGCCCCTGGACGGTATCGTGAGCGCCCTTGGATCTCGGCGGAACGTGAGCGCCCGAGTCCGCCCCATGCGCTGGTTCGTCGACATCTCTTCCATCGGCTCGTCGGACGCCAAGGCGCGGTTTTGCGTAGAGGCCGAACAGTGGCAAAAGGCGCTGCAAGTCGTGCGCGCGAAGCGCGGTGACGACGGCCCGTTCGGTCATTTCTCGATCGAGCTGCTCGACGACGGCTTCCGCGCGATCGATCCGCTCACGCGCACGCGCTACGTCGTCCAGCGCGCCCCCGACGACGCTCCGCTGATCGCCGACGGCGTCCCGCCCGAAGAAGAGATGACGAACGTCGGTGGCCGCCCCGCCGGCTCGGTCCGGTCGGCCCCGGCCCCGACGCCGTCGCGGCCCCGAGCGTCCGGGCGCGGCTCCTCTCCTCGGGCGAGCGATCGCGGGCGCCTGTCCCGGGGCAAGGCCCCCAGCATCCCCGACGACCCGGTACCGCGCGGCGGCGCGCCCGAGCAGCGGGCGAGCACGCCTGCGCGCGCGCCAGCGCCTTCGGCGCCGCCCTCCGCCGCCAAGCCCGCGCCCGCCTCCACCGACCAGGCCAAGAGCGTGGGCGAGACGACGCTCGCGTCGGCCGGGTCGAACGGCGCGGCCACACCGGCGTCGAGCAAACCGCCGTCGTCGAGCGCGCCGCCCCGCCCTGCATCGGAGCGGCCGAGCCAGCCGGCGCCGCGGCGGTCCGATGTCCCGCTCGTCGCGCCCAAGCCGATGCAGGCCGAGACGGCGTTCGAGCGCATGACCGGCGGCAGCGCAGTCTCGCTTCCGACCGACGTCCCGGCCAGCGCCGAGCTCCAGACCGAGGTGCTGCCCGCGTTCAAGGTGCTGTCGCGGCGCAGCGAGGATCCGACCGCGTCATCGCCGCTCACCTACCGCGAGATGGCGCTCGCCGTCGCGGCCAGCACGACGCTGCGCGACGCCGAGGCGATCGCGCGCTCGCAGTTCGAGGTCATCCGCAACGCCATTTCGGGCGCGCCGAAGGGCAAGTTCATCCAGCTCGCCGTGTTCGATCACGATTTCGCGGGCAAGCCGCAGAAACAGCCGATCGTCACGCTGTCGTTCAAAGATTGGCGCAACGCCGAGCCCGACCTCCGTTTCCCTCTCCGCGACGGCGCGGGCCCCGCGTCCTCGGCGCGACCGCCCGTCGGCTCCGCTCCGCCACCTCCGCGCGCGTCGGCCATCCCCGCCGCGTCGCCCTCGTCGCCGGCCGCACCGAGCACGGTCGAGGCGCCCACCGTCCCGATCCTGCCCGACACCGTCGTCAAGACGGTCGTGCCGACGAGCGCTGCTCGCCCGTCGATCGAGCCGGTCACGCGGCCGGTCCCGAGCGCCGAGCCCGCCGCGACCACCGTGCCCGAGCCGTCGCTTCCGGCGCCGTCGTCGAGCGGCCCTGCGTCCTCCGAACCTGACTCGGACGTCATCAAACCCACTCCGATCATCGCGGTAGCAGGCTCCACGATCCCCCCGGAGCCCCTCGCCGCGGAGCCGGCCGCGCCCGAGCCCGAGCCCCCCCCGGCGGCCACCGCAGAGGGTGCCGACGTAGAAGTAGACGTCGACACATCGGAGGCAGCGCCCGCCACCGTCCCGTCCGAGCCCCCGCCCGCGCCGACGTCGGCGCAGATTCGCGCGCGAGCAAAAGAGATGGCGGGCGACGACGAGAAGACGCTCGTCAAGCCATCCAATCCGCCGCCCGCTCCGGCGGTCCCCCCGCCCGCGCCTTCGGCGCCGCCGCCCGCTCCGGTGCCGAACGAGCACGTCG
>CALKVR010000897.1 GCA_938004815.1 uncultured Polyangiaceae bacterium
GAGCCGAGTCTTCGAGCACGTTCGCGTGGACGACTCGCTCGAGCGGGCCGTGCGAGAGCGCAAGGGCCCCATCGTGTTCGTGCTCCGCTCGGTGTCGGTGGTCGACGCCCTCGCGGTCGCACACCTCTCGGCGCAGGCGAAGCTCCCGCCCATGGGCTTCACCCACGATCTGCCGTGGCTCCCGGCCGCGTTCGGCGGCGGGCGCGGCCGGTCCGCCTCGCAAGAGCACGCGCTGCGCCGCGCGCTCGAGCAGAACAAGACGTCGATCCTCTTCTTGAAGCGGCCCCCCAGCGTCTTTTCGCAGACGGGGCGCGGCCAGACCGAGGGCGATCGGGTGCTCGGCGCCGTGATCGAGCACGCGGCCGAGGGCCACGACGTCACGCTCGTGCCGGTCGTGATGCTCTGGACGATGAAGCCCGAACAGCTCGGCACGTCGCCGATCGATCTGGTCTTCGGGCCCACCGACATGCCGGGCGATCTGCGCGCCGCGCTCCAGGTCTTGCTCGCGTACCAGCACGGCGCCCTCCGCGTCGGTGATCCGCTCGACGTGCGAGCGTTCTTGGCGGCCGAGGGTGATCAGCGCACGGACACGACGGTGCGACGGCTCACCTACGCTCTCTTGCGCCGGGTCGAGCGCGAGCGGCGGGCCGTCGTCGGGCCTGCGCGCAAGGCCCCCGAGCGCGTGCGCGACGAGGTGCTGCGTTCCCCCAAGCTCACCAAGATGATCGGCGATCTCGCCGACGGCGACCCGCAGAAGCACGCCGAGCTCGTGTCACGCGCGCGCAAGGCCATCGGCGAGCTCGCAGCGTCGCCCGACGAAGACATGATGCGCGCCCTCGAGCCCGTCTTCGATCGCCTGGTGGGCCGGGTCTTCTCGGGCATCGACGTCGAGCCGGTCGGTCTCGAGAAGACGCGTGAGGCCGCGCGCCGGGGGACGATCGTGCTCCTCCCGAGCCACAAGAGCCACGTCGACTACCTGGTGCTGTCGTACGTCCTGAGAAAAAATCTACTCGAGCTGCCCGTCGTGGCCGCCGGCGACAACCTCGCGTTTTTCCCCGTCGGTGAGCTGCTCCGCCGCGGCGGCGCGTTCTTCATCCGGCGCGACTTCCGCGGTGACCGCCTGTACGCGGCCGTCGTCGACGCGTACGTACGCCGCCTGCTGCGCGACGGGTGGGCGATCGAGTTCTACCTCGAGGGGGGGCGATCCCGCACCGGGCGCCTCCTCGCCCCCAAGCTCGGGCTCCTCAACCTCGTCGTCGACGCGGCGCTCTCGCTCGAGGGTCGGCCCATCGCGTTCGTGCCGGTCTCGATCGGGTACGACCGCCTGATGGAGGACTTCGAGCTCGCTCGCGAGAAGGCGGGCGGGAAAAAGGAGCGAGAGAGCGCGCGATCATTGGTCGCGGTCTTGGATGCGCTCAAGGACGACTACGGCCGCGTTTCGGTGAGCTTCGGTGACCCCATCGAGCTCGACGCCCTCCGCAGCGAGGTCGGCGTCACCCACGCGCCGTCGCCGGCCAAACGCAGAGCGGTCACGAACCGCCTCGCTAGCTTCGTCATGCGCGGTATCCACGCGCGCACGCTCGTGGCGGCCGGCCCTCTCGTCGCGACGGCGCTCCTCGACATGCAGGGGCGCGGCCTCGCTCAGCCCGAGCTCTTCGCGCGATGCACGCGGCTCCTCGCCACTGCCTGCCGCGCGGGTGCTACCCCGTCCCCGGCGCTGACGTACAGCGACGGGCGGCTGCTTGCGGCCGCCATACGAGACGCGGCGATCGTGTTCGTGCGGGGCGGCCTGGTACGCGAGCATGTCCCCGATGACACGCTCGGCCGCGGCGGGCCCTCCAAGAGCCGCGAGCCGCGCGCGGGCGACGACATCATCTACACCGTGCCCGAAGAGGCGCGCGCAAGGCTCGATCTGGTCAAGGGCGGGACGCTGCACTTCTTCGCCGACCGCGCGCTCGTCTCGCTCGCCTTTCTGGGGGCGCGGGCGCGCACCGTCGCGCGGGCGCGCGTGCGTGAAGACGCGGCTTCTCTCGGGCGCATGCTCGCCCACGAGCTGACCCACCTCGGCGACGGTCCGCTCGAAGAGCGGGTCGACCGCACGATCGACGACATGGTCCTCTTCGGCGAGCTCGCCGCGTCGGGTGACACGCTCGCCGTCGGCCCCGGCAACGATCTGGCAGACGCGATGGTGCACCTCTCGTCGCACGCCTCCCATCTCCTCGCGCTGATCGAGGTCTTGCGCATCGCCGCGCGCACGGTGCGCGTGCTCCAGACCGAGCCGCTCGAGGACAAGACGCTGCTGAGGCGCGCGCTCGGGATCGGCGGTGAGATGTTCCTCGGCGGCGAGATCGATCGGCGCGAGGCGATATCGGGCCCCGCGATCGTCTCCGCGTTCGAGGCCTTCGTCGAGCGCGGCCTCCTCGTACGAGACAAGGACGCTTACAAGCCCGGGCCCGGCGGCACACCCGATGTGGTGCGACCGCTCGAGACCCAGCTCGCCTCGATCGCAGCCGCCCCGCGCGTCAGCTGGCCGACGGGGCCTGCATGAGGGCGGCGCTCGCGCTCGCCGCTGGGCTCTGCGTCGCCGCAACGGGTTGCATCGGCGCGCCCAACCCACTCGCGCCGCACCTCCGAGGGTCGGTCGGCGTGCCCCACCACGGCGTCGTGACCGACGCCGTCGCGATGCCCAAGAAGGGCGATGGCTACGTCCTCTTCCGTGACGACGGCGTGCGGTGGGGCAGCCAGCGCCTCATCGACATCCTCCTCAGGGCGGCCGCGAAGGTGAGCGCCGAGCGGCCGGGCGGCTCACCGCTGGTGGTCGGCGATCTGAGCGAGCGGTTCGGGGGCGAGACGACGCGTCACCGTTCGCACCGCACCGGCCGCGACGTCGATCTGCTCTTTTACGTGACCACGCCGCGCGGCGTACCGGTGCGCTCGCCTGGGTTCGTCCCCTTCGAGAGCGACGGGCTCGGTGTCTCCGGCAGCAAGAAGGTGTACCGGTTCGACGTCGAGCGAAACTGGGCGCTCGTGCGCTCGTTCCTCGTCGACGAAGACGTGCAGTGGGTCTTCGTCTCGCGACCGATCGAGGCGCTCCTGACCGAGTACGCGCTCGCCCTCGGAGAGCCGGTCGACATCCTCTGGCGGGCCGAGACGGTCATGCGCCAGCCGGGCGACAGCGCCCCGCACGACGATCACTTTCACGTTCGGCTCGCGTGCAGCGTCGACGAGATGGTGGCGGGCTGCCAGGGCGGGCCGCGGTGGCCCTGGCAGGCCACCGTCACCCCCGTCGAGGTCTCGGACGCAGAGCTGCTCGAAGCGTTGCTCGAGGACTAGTGGACGAGAACGTCTTGCTCCACGCCGACGCGGCGCGGGCGTGCGCGGCGCTCCCGAAGAGCGTGAGGTTCGATCTCGTGTACCTCGATCCGCCGTACGGCGTGGGCACGGTGATGACGGCCCGCACGAAGAAGGGCGAGGCGCGCGGGCGCAAGCGCGCCGAGAGCGGGCCCGACGCGTACGACGACGGGATGCCGATCGACGAGCTCGTCACCATGGTCGCCGGCGCTGCCGCCGCCATCCAGGGCCGCATGGCCGCGCACGCGGCGCTCCTCATTCACCTCGACCACCGCGCCGTCCACGAGGTCAAGGTCGCTTGTGACGGCGTCTTCGGGCGCGGGGCCTTCGCGGGAGAGATCATCTGGGAGCCGGGCAACGGCGCGCGCGGCTCCGGCCTCCCGTCGACCCACCAGACCATCCTCGTCTACGCGCGCCGGCCCAGCGACAAGAAGCACCTGCGATGGAGCACGGCCTCGCCGCTGCTCCGTGAGCCGTTCGCCTCGACCAGCCTGGCCATGCACTTCAAGAAGCGCGACGAAGCGGGCCGGCTCTACCGCGAACGAACGATCGGCAAGAAGACCTACCGATATTACGCCGACGAGGGCCGCCGCCTCGGCAGCGTTTGGACCGACATCCCGGCCATGGCCGCCAACACGCCGCTCCTCCGCGAGGGGACGGGCTACCCCACCCAGAAGCCCGTTCGCCTGCTCGAGCGGATCATCGTCGCCGCCAGCGAGCCCGGTGAGAC
>CALKVR010000898.1 GCA_938004815.1 uncultured Polyangiaceae bacterium
GCGCCGCCCAGGCCAGCAGTGCGGCGGAGCATGTCGATGAGTCGTTTGCGGGTCCGCGGTGCGCTCACGAGCCTTTTCCTCCTGCCAGCTCTTCGACACGCGCCGAGAGCTGCGCGATCTGGACGACCGGGACCGTGGCCCCGCCGTACTCTACGCTCCTGCCGTCGGCGGTTACGGGAAACCGCCCCGATCGGAGCACGCGGGCCCCGAAGAGGGCGATCTCCACCTTTTGCTCGGTGACCGCGACGATGCACGTGCCGCCCTGCTCGGCCGCCGGGGACACGTCGACGTAGCCCACGACGCGCCCGTCCACGACCGCCACGCCCACGCCGAGGGGCCCGGCCATGCCGAGGCAACGCTTGACGCTCGCGCTCACGACCGCGCGCGCCTCGACGGCCGAGAGAAAGACGACCTCGTCGGCCGGCGCGCTCGGGAACACCCCGACCGGCACGCCCAGAACGAACCCGGCTGCGCCGTCCCACACGCGCGCGTCGGGAGCCATCTCAGGCGACCGCCTTGATCACGCGTGAGCTCAAGAATTGGTAGACGATCTTGAGCGCCTCGAACCGGCTGATGGCGACGTCGGAGACGATCTGGTTGATCGTGCGCTTGCCGTCGACCGCGTCGAGCACCTCTTTCTCGGCGCGGGTGATCGACGCCGTCACGAGCTGGTACGCGGCCTCGTCGACGACGACGGCCTGGTCCCAGACGATCGTCCCCTCCATGAGTCGCCACTCGTCGACGCGGCGAAAGCCCTCGAGCACGAGACCGGCGACGCCGAGGCCGAGGCGAGCGTCGGCGGCGTCGTCGGGGTGCGCGTCTTTCGCGAACCAGAAGCGGCCGTTCTGCCAGAGGACCATGTCGTAGATCATCTCGCTCGTCTGCTTCTCGAGGGCGGCGCGGCGCTCGGCGTCGGTGACGGTCTTGCGATCGACCAGCTCGTCACCCAGGCGACGCCTCTTGGACCGCGCGCCCAGGACCGCGTCGTCGACCTCGGCGCGCGACAGCCCTGCCTGCACGAAGTAGCGCCCGAGCTGGAAGTCGGTCTTGTCGCTCTTGTTCTGCGCGAAGTCGATCGCGCCCTCGCGCACGTAGACGCAGAGCTGGCGCGAGCCGCCGACGACGCGCATGACGCCGGTCTGGCGCTGCATCTGCAAGAGCTGGAGCACCTCTGCGATCGGGACGAGCGCGAGATCGCCGCTCAGCACCTCTCGCGTGGCGCCGCTCAGCGCCTCACGCAGCGCGAGCAGCACCGGCTCGAGCGCGCTCGACGTGATCGCGCGGGTGAGCGTCTTGGCGATCGCGTCGGGGCTCCGCCGCTCGGCGTCCTCGATCTCGAGCAGCGCCGGGATGCACACCGCGCTCACGTGGCGAGCGAGCTCGGCGGCGGCGCGGCGCTCGAGCTTCATGGGCAGCGTGCTGGGGCGCGAGTCTTCGTCGAGCGACGACTCCTCGGGCATCGTCTCGCCCTCGGGGGCCATGGGCGCGCGCCCGGCCTTGACCTTGGCGAGCGCCCCCTCGACCACCGCCACCAGCCCTCGGGCATCGAACGGCTTGGTGATCGCGTCGAGGGCGCCGGCCTGCTGCACGAATTGCTCGCGGATGCGGTCGCCCTTGGCGCTCATGAGGATCACGGGCGCGGGCGTGTACTTGGGGTTCTGGCGCACCTCGCGGCAGAACTGGTAGCCGTTCAGCTTCGGCATCACGAAGTCGAGAAGCACGAGATCGAACGGCTCGCCGCGGGTCAGGCGCTCGAGGCCGGCGAGCCCATCGCGCGCAGTCTCCACCGCATAGCCGTGGCGCGTGAGGATCGCGCCCACGACCTTGAGGATGGTCGGGCTGTCGTCGACGACGAGGATGCGGGGCGGCACCGCGGGGCAGCATGTTTACGCGCTGTAGGATGCGGTGAAAAGTGGCTATCGTGCCCACCAGTCCAAGATGCTGCGCCGCTCTCTCGTCATCAGCCTGGTGGTCAGTGCGCTTTCGAGCGGTTGCTCGTCCGAGCCGCGGACCAAATACGTCGGCCCTCCGCCGGAGTACGAGCCGCCCCGCCCCGGCCCCGGCCAGGCGCCGTCGGCCGGCGCGGCCGCGGCCATGCCCGACGACGACGGCATGGACATGCCACCGTACGGCTCGGTCCAGGACCTCAGCGCCTCGATCGACGCCTACACCAAGGGCTTCGGATCGCGCTACGGCAGCGCCTACGCGCCGAGCGGCGTGCTCGTCGTCTCGCACGAGGGCAAGACGATCGTCACACGCGCCTACGGCAAGACGAAGCTCCCCGACGGCGCCGCCCCGACCGCCGCCACCCGCTTTCGCCTGGGCTCGATCACCAAGCCGATCGTCGCGACGCTCGCGCTGAAGCTCGTCGAGGACAAGACGTTCGGCCTCGACGACTCGATCAAGAAGTGGGTGCCCGAGCTCCCCGACGCGTTCCAGGCGACCACCCTGCGCGCCCTGCTCAGTCAGACTTCGGGCATCCCCAGCTACACCGACCCGGGCGGGCTCATCGACCGCCGGATGGAAGACGTGCCGCAAAAAGACGTCATCGCGTGGCTCGGCAAGAACCCGCCGGCCGCGCTCGAGGGCGCGTCGGCGCGACCGTTCTCGTACTCGAACTCGAACTACTACCTGGTCGGCGTCGCGATCGAGCGCGCGACCAAGGGCACGCTCGAGCAAGCGCTCGGCAAGCACGTGTTCGGCCCCGCCGGGATGAAGGCCTCGGGCCCGCAGCCCGGCGGGAGCGACGCGGTGGGCTACAAGCGCACGGCTCGCGACGAGCTCACCCCCGCCGACGCGGTGGCGAACGCCTTGCCGTTCGGCGCCGGCTACCTGCGCTCGTCGGCCGAGGACCTGCTGGCGTTCGATCGCGCGCTCGCCTCCGGCAAGCTGCTGACCGACGCGTCCAAGACCAAGATGTGGACGGCCGTCGGCAAAGACTACGGCCTCGGCTGGGTGGTCGGCGACATCGGCGGCAGCAAGATCGAGTGGCACAACGGCGTCATCGACGGCTTCTCGAGCTTCTACGGCCGAGCGCCCGAGCAAAAGGTGGCGGTCGCGTTCGTCGGCAACGTCGCCGACTTCGACAGCACCAAGCTCGGCCTCGACGTGCTCAAGATGGCGATGACGGGCTCGTCGATCGCCGCCCCCGTCGAGCGCGAGGCCGTCGCCATCGACGACGCGTTCGGCGGCCGCATCGCGGGCGAGTACGTCCTCGACAAGAAGGCGAAAAAGGACCTCGAGAAGCAGCTACCCGCGCCCGTCCTCGCGTCGATCGAGGGCATGACGATCACCTACGACAAGGGCGCCCTCCTCGCGAAGCCCTCGGGCCAGGGCGAGTTCGGCCTCAAGCGCGCCCCCGACGGCACCCTCTTTCACCCCACGCTGCGCGTCGAGCTCGCCCTCGGCGACATGAAGGCCGCGAAGCTGCCCGGGTTCACCCTCAAGCAGGGGCCGATCACCGCCGCCTACGTCCGCGGCAAGGCGCCCAAGCCGAAGAAGTAGAGCGGCTCGGCTCAGGTATTCCGGAGAAAGTCGGCGACCTCGTAGAGGCGCGCGTCGAGGAACGCGCGCACGTCGCCGCGGACGGCGTGCGCGTCGAGCGCGACCGTCATCGATCGGATCCACGCGTCACGCATCGCCTCGTCGACGGTGAGGTGCGCGTGGCGGCGACGGAGGCGCGGGTGACCGTGGATGTTGACGTAGTCGTCGGGGCCGCCGAGCCACCCGATGAAGAAGAGCGCGAAGCGATCGCGCGACTCGCGCGAGACGATGCCGGCCTCGTCGCAGGGGTGGAGCCGCGCGAGGGCGGGCTCCTGCTCGCTCATGACGTCGTAGAACGTCTCGACGATGGCCTTGATCTTGTCGGCCCCGCCCACGAGCTCGAACGGGGTTTGATCACCGATCGAGCCGGCTTCACGGGCTCCGACGCTGGGCTTTTGGCGCTCGTCCGACATGATCAGCTCTGGTTGGGGCAGTTGCCGTCGGCGCCGAGGGCGTGCGCGGCGAGGGCCTTTTCGCAGACGCCGCCCGCCTCGGCGGTGTGGTCCTCGTACCCCGCGGGGGCCTCGCAGTGCGACGT
>CALKVR010000899.1 GCA_938004815.1 uncultured Polyangiaceae bacterium
GCCCCCCTCGACGCGGGTGATCGTCTCGCCGGAGGCCGAGCCGCCTACCGATCGCTGGGCCACGCGCTCGATCGGCGGAGGTTCCGAGCGCGGCGCGGCTCGGCCTGCTCGCCGGCGCCGGGTCGACGTCGAGCTCGTGCGCGCGCCCTTTCCCGACGTCGCGCGCCTGCTCGCCGACGCAGGAAAGTTCGACATCGTGCTCGACGTGCCCGGCGCGCGCGACGTGACCGTCTCGCTCCACGACGTCGAGCCCTACGACGCCCTCGAGCTCATCGCCGAGGCGCAGGGGCTCAGCCTCGCGTACAAGCGCGGCGTCGTCATCGTGTCGAGCGGCGCGGCGGCTACCCGACCACCTTGAGCTTGCCGGCGGTCGCGATCGCTTCGAAAAAGTCGTTGCCCTTGTCGTCGACGACGATGAACGCGGGAAAGTCGACCACGTCGATCTTCCACACCGCCTCCATCCCGAGCTCGGGGTACTCGATGACCTCGACCTTCTTGATGCAGTCCTGCGCGAGGCGCGCGGCCGGCCCGCCCACCGAGCCGAGGTAGAAGCCGCCGTGCTTCTTGCACGCGTCGGTGACGGCGCGCGAGCGGTTGCCCTTGGCGAGCATCACGCGGCTGCCGTCGGCGGCCATGAACTGATCGACGTAGGCGTCCATGCGCCCGGCGGTGGTGGGCCCGAACGACCCCGACGCGTACCCCTCGGGCGTCTTGGCCGGCCCGGCGTAGTAGACGGGGTGGTCGCGCAAGTACTCGGGCATGCCCTCGCCGCGATCGAGCCGCTCTTTGATCTTGGCGTGGGCGATGTCGCGCGCGACGACCAGCGGCCCCGTGAGCGACAGGCGCGTCTTGATCGGGTGGCGCGAGAGCTCGGCGAGGAGATCGGGCATCGGGCGGCGGAGATCTAGCTTCACCACCTCACCGCCGAGGTCGCTGTCCGAGACCTCGGGCAGGTACTTGGCGGGGTCGCGCTCGAGCTCTTCGAGGAAGATGCCGTCTTTCGTGATCTTGGCGAGCGCCTGCCGGTCGGCGGAGCACGAGACGGCGATGGCGACGGGGCACGACGCGCCGTGGCGGGGCAGGCGGACCACGCGGACGTCGTGGCAGAAGTACTTGCCGCCGAACTGCGCCCCGATGCCGGTCTTGCGCGTGAGCTCGAGGACCTCTTGCTCGAGCCCGACGTCGCGGATCGCGCGGCCGGTCTTGGCGTTGCCCTCGCGCGGGAGCGTGTCGAGGTAGCGCGCCGACGCGAGCTTGGCGACCTTGAGGGCGTACTCGGCGCTGGTGCCGCCGATCACGATGGCGAGGTGGTAGGGCGGGCACGCGGCCGTGCCGAGGGCGCGGATCTTGGCGTCGAGGAACGCGAGCAGGCTCTTGGGGTTGAGGAGCGCCTTGGTCTCCTGGAACAGGTAGCTCTTGTTGGCCGAGCCGCCGCCCTTGGCCATGAAGAGGAGCTTGTAGGCGTCGCCGTCGCTCGCAAAGAGCTCGATCTGGGCGGGGAGGTTGGTGCCCGTGTTCTTCTCTTCGTACGTGGTGAGCGGGGCGAGCTGCGAGTACCGCAGGTTGAGGCTCTGGTAGGCCTGCTGCACGCCCCGCGCGATGGCGGCCTCGTCGCCGCCGCCGGTGTAGACGTGCTGGCCCTTGTAGCCGAGCACGATGGCGGTGCCGGTGTCCTGGCACATCGGCAGGACGCCGCCCGCGGCCACGCACGCGTTCTTGAGCAGATCGAGCGCGACGAATCTGTCATTTTCGCTCGCCTCGGGGTCGCGGAGGATCGACCCGAGCTGGGCCAGGTGCCCCGGCCTGAGCAGGTGAGCGATATCGCGCATGGCCTCCTGCGTCAGGAGGGTGAGCCCGGCGGGGTCGACCCGCAGGAACGTCTTGCCGACGGCCTCGAAGGTGTCGACGTAATCCCCCGTGACCTTGCGGAACGAGGGCGGGGTCTCTTCTGGCCCGAGGCCCAGGTGGAGGATGGGCTCCCAGTCGGCCGGGCCGCCTGCCGAAACCGCGGTTTTGTCAGGTTGCGTCATGCTTCGAGCGGGCGAGTCTACACCGCCGCGCCCGCACGTGGCAGACTCGGCGCCGCACATTCCATGCAAACAGAAACCCTGCCCAACCTCGGGCACACGTTGGAGTTCATGCGTCTCTTGTGGTCGCTCGCTCACGGCTTACAGAGCCGCTCCAAGCGGATGGAAGCCGAGCTGGGCGTGACGGGCCCGCAGCGCCTCGTCATCCGCATCCTCGGTCGCGCGCCTGGCGCGTCCGCGGGGACGCTGGCGCGCGCGATGTGCGTCCACCCGAGCACGCTCACCGGCGTGCTGCGTCGCCTCGAGGCGCGCGGCCTCGTCGAGCAAAAGCGAGACAACGGCGACGGGCGGCGCAAGCTCTTCGTCCTCACCGCCGCGGGCCGAAAGCTCGACGGGCTTCAGGCCGGCACCGCCGAGGCCGCCGTCAGGCGCGCCTTGGGCCGGCTCAAGGCCGACGAGGTCGGCGCGGCGACGCGGGTGCTCCAGCTGGTGGCCGACGAGCTCGATCGTCAGGACCGCTGACGCCCGAGCTCGGCCGTGACCGCGCGCGCGCACGCCTCGTACTGGTCGAGCGTGTTGTAGCGGTGCGCCGAGACGCGGACGACGCGCCTCGGCGGCTCGGGGAAGGGGTAGACCGGAGCTTGGATG
>CALKVR010000900.1 GCA_938004815.1 uncultured Polyangiaceae bacterium
CGTCGGTGGAGCTCGGGCTCTCGGCGATCGGGATCGCGGACCGCGACGGCATCTACGGGCTGGTTCGCGCCTACCGTGAGGCGAAGAGCTGCGGCGCCAAGCTGGTCTCGGGCGCAGACCTGTCGCTCGAAGCGCCCGACGGCACCCCGCTCGGGGTCGGGCCCGGGGCGCGCGGCCCGCGCTCGGCGCTGCTCTTGGCGCGGAGCCACGATGGCTACCGCAGCCTCTGTCGCCTGCTGACGATCGGGCACGTCGGCCACGAAAAGGGCACCGCCGGGCTCGCGCTCGCAGCGCTCGCCGAGACGTGCGCTGGTCTCGAGCTCGTCATCCCGACCGACGCGCCGCTCCTCGCGACCGAGAGCCTCTCTTCCGGGCAGGTCGACATCCGCGAGTGGCCGGCCGGCTGGGCAGACGTGCTCGAGGCGTTTCGCGGGCACGTCCACGTGGCGGCGTACCGCCGGCTCGACGGCCTCGACGCGCGTCGCACCGCCCTGGCCGAGGCGCTGGCGCAGGCGCTCGGTGCCGAGGTGTTCGCCACCGGCCGCCCGCTCTTTCACCACGCCTCACGCCGCACCGTGGCCGACGTGGTCCATTGCATCCGAGAAAAGACGACGCTCGAGCGCGCGGGGCGAGCGCTCGCCTCCAATGCCGAGGCGCGCCTCCGCCCCGAGAAGCAGATGCGCGCGCTCTTTCGGGATCGTAGCCATTGGGTCGATCGAGCGGCGGAGGTCGCGGCCGGGCTCACCTATTCGTTCGGCGAGCTCCGCTATCATTTCCCCAGCGAGAAGCTCTGCACCCCATCTCGTGAGGGGGGCGCCGAGACGCCGGATCAGCTCCTCCGCCGTCTGACCGAAGAGGGCCTCGCGCGCCGTTACCCCGGCGGCACCCCGGAGAAGGTGCGCGCCCAATGCGAAAAGGAGCTCGACCTCATCGAGCGCCTGGCCGTCGCACCGTACTTCTTGAGCGTCTGGGACATCGTCGAGATGGCGCGGCGCCGGCGCATCCTCTGCCAGGGCCGCGGCAGCGCCGCCAACAGCGCGGTCTGCTACGCGCTCGGTGTCACCGCCGTCGATCCCTCGCGCTCCAACCTGCTCTTCGAGCGCTTTCTCTCGGCCGAGCGGGCCGAGCCGCCCGATATCGACGTCGACTTCGAGCACGAGCGCCGTGAAGAGGTGATCCAGGAGATCTACGAAAAGTACGGGCGCGACCGTGCCGCCATGGTGTGCGAGGTGATCTCGTACCGCGGCAAGAGCGCGCTTCGAGAGGTGGGCAAGGCGTTCGAGCTCGCGACCGATCAGCTCGATCGGCTCTCGAGCCTGGTCACGCACTACGACATGAACGACGTCTCGCAGAACGCCGTCCTCGAGATGGGCCTCGATCCGAGCGATCCGCGCCTCGCCAAAGCGATCGCGACGGCCCGCACGATGGAGGGGTTCCCTCGGCACTTGTCCATCCACGTGGGCGGCTTCGTCCTCTCGTCCGAGCCGCTCGATCACGTCGCACCCGTCGAGCCCGCCCGCATGCCGAACCGCACCGTCATCCCCTGGGACAAGGACGACATGGACACGCTCGGCTTCTTCAAGATGGATGTGCTGGGCCTGGGGATGCTCACGTGCATCCGCAAGTGCCTGGCGCTCCTCCACGACCGGGGGATAGCGCCGGGGCAGCGCGGTCTCGACGAGCCGTTCGATCCGATCGAAGCGCTCGCGCGCATCCCGCCCGAAGACGAGCCCACCTACGACGCGATCTGCCGGGCCGACACGGTGGGTGTCTTTCAGATCGAGAGCCGCGCGCAGATGACGATGCTGCCGCGCCTCCGTCCGCGAAGCTTCTACGACCTGGTGATCGAGGTCGCGATCGTCCGACCCGGCCCCATTCAGGGCGGCATGGTGCACCCGTACCTGCGCCGCCGGCAGGGCAAAGAGCCCGCGCGGGCTCCGCACCCCATCCTCGACGCGATCCTCGAGCGCACCCTCGGTGTGCCGCTCTTTCAGGAGCAGGTCATGCAGATCGCGATGGTCGGCGCCGGCTACACGCCGGGTGAGGCCGATCAGCTGCGGCGCGACATGGCCGCCTGGAAAAAGCACGGGCGCCTCGAGCGGCACCGTGACCGGCTGCTCGCGGGCTTCGAGGCACGCGGCATCTCGCGTCATTTCGGCGAGGCGCTCTACAAGCAGGTGCAAGGCTTCGGCGAGTACGGGTTTCCCGAGTCGCACGCGTCGAGCTTCGCCCTGCTCGTCTACGCGTCGTCGTGGCTCAAGACCCATCATCCAGGCGTGTTCGCGTGCGCGCTCCTCAACGCGCAGCCGATGGGCTTTTACAGCCCGTCGAGCATCGTGCAAGACGCGCAGCGCCACGGGGTAGAGGTGCGCCCGCCTTGCGTGACCGTCAGCGAGTGGGATTGCACGCTCGAGCCCGCGGACGAGGGGCGCCTCGCTCTCCGGCTCGGCCTGAGGCAGATCGCCGGCATTGGTGAGGACGCGGCCAAGGCCATCATGACCGCCCGCGCCGAGGCGCCATTCGACAGCGTCGGGGATCTCGCGCGCCGCGCCGATAGAAACAAAAAGGAGCTCGAAGCGCTCGCCGAGGCGGGCGCGTTCGAGGCGCTCACGCCGGGGCGGCGCGTGGCGATGTGGCGCGCGCGGGCGCCGCGCGTCGCCGGCCTCTTCGATGCGATCGATCTCGAGCGCGACGCGCGCGAGCCCAACCTGCCCGCCCTCGGCAAGGTCGAGCAGCTCCTCCTCGACTACGGCCGGCTCGGTCTGTCGATCGACGACCACCCCATGCGCCACGTTCGCCCGCACCTCGAGAGCCGTCGCGTCACCCGCGCCGCCGATCTGCAAAATCTCCGGCACGGCACCAGCGTCCGCGTAGCCGGGCTCGTCATCGGCCGGCAGCGCCCCATGACCGCGAGCGGCGTCACGTTCGTCACGCTCGAAGACGAGACCGGCGTCGCCAACCTCGTCGTCACCGTGCCGGTCTTCGAAAAATTTCGGCACCCGCTCCTGCACGGCAAGATGATCCTCGTCGCGGGCGGGCTCGAGCGCGAGGGCTCGGTCATCCACGTGCTCGTGCGGCGCGTGGTCCGCCTCGAGCTGCCGCGTCTTCGGGGCGCGGGGGGCGCGCTCGGCGTGCCCGCGCTGCCGGCGCGGTCGCGCGACTTTCATTGACCGTCACTCGGGGACGGCGACGCGCG
>CALKVR010000901.1 GCA_938004815.1 uncultured Polyangiaceae bacterium
TTGTCATACGGCCGCCTGGTGTAGGCTTGGTCCGGGCTTCGACCTTCCGTGGAGGAATTTCCTATGCGTCTGCCGGGTGTGTCTCTGCTTCGAACCCTCACGGGCTCGAAGATGTGCCGGTCCATCCTCGCTCCAGCCGCGATCTCGGGCCTCGTGCTCGTCCTGGCGGGCTCGCCGGCGTTCGCGCAGGGCAAGCCGGGCGACAAGCCGGCGGCGCCTGCCAAGCCGAAGCCGAAGACCGAAAAAGAAAAGAAAGAAGCGGCCAAGAAGTTCTTCGAGGACGCCCAGGCGAAGTTCGCTGCCGGTGAGTTCGCGGCCGCCCACGACCTGTACAAGCAGGCCGACGAGCTCATCCCCGGCGCCGTGCCGAAATTCAAGATGGCCGAGAGCCTGGACAAGGCCGGCGACGTCGAAGCCGCCATCACGAGCTACCAGGCGTTCTTGGACAGCAAGCCGCCCGAGGACAAGAACAAGGAGCGCATCGACGCGGCCAAGGCCCGCATCGCCGCGCTTCAGACCGCGCCTGCCGACGTGAAGGTCGTCGTGACCCCGGCGGAGGCGACGGGCGTCGTCATCTCCGTCGACGGCCAGCCGCAAGCCGGCAACCCGGTCAAGGTGCCGCCCGGCAAGCACACGATCACGGCGAAGGCCGAGGGCTACGACGAAGCCAAGATCGAGGTCGACGTGAAGCGGGGCGAGAAGAAAGAGGTCCCGGTCACGTTGACGAAGTCCGCGGGCGCGGTGGTGCCCGAGGGCCCGAAAGAGCCGGTCAAGCCCGAGCAGCCCAAGCAGCCCCCGACCACCGAGAGCGAGGGCACCTCGACGCTCATCCCCGCCATCGTGACGCTCAGCCTCGCCGGCGCGGGCGCGATCGTCGGCGGTGTGTTCGGCGGCCTCGCGCTCAAGTCCAAGAGCGAGTTCGAAGAGACACCGACGCAAGAGCTCTTCGACGAGACCGAACGCAACGCCCTCATCGCCGACATGTCGTTCGGTGTCGCGCTCACGTTCGGGGTCACCGGGCTCGTGCTGCTGCTCACCGACACCGGAGGCGACGAGGCGCCGGCCGAAGAGAAGAAGGCGAGCTTCACGCCCTTCGTCGGCCCGGGCGGCGCAGGCGCCGTCGGCACCTTCCGCTTCTGATTTTTCGCAACGCACAGAGGACCTCGCACCATGCGAATGAAGACGTACGCTTTCTGTAGCTTGGGCGCCTTCGCGGCGCTCACTCTCGCGGCCGGCGGCTGCGAGCTCATCGCGGCGGTCGACCACGATCTCATCCCTCAGGGCGGCGGCCTCGTGGGCGGCGCCGGCGGCACCGGCGGCGCGGCATCGAGCGCGTCGAGCACCACGAGCGGCATGGGCGGCATGGGCGGCATGCCGGGCTGCGTGGCCGAAGAGTGCCCCGATCCCGGTAGCGACTGCTTGATGCGGGCGTGCGAGGGCGACATGTGCGACCCGACGCCGCCGGCAGTTGCGGTCCTCACGCCCTGCAACAGCGCCCCCGGCGAGGGCGGCGGTGGTGGCGGCACGATGGCCGGCGTCTGCGACGGTGACGGCGCGTGCGTCGAGTGCGTCGACAACGCGCAGTGCACCGCGCCGGAGATCTGCGACACGACCGCGAACGAATGCGTCCCGATGCAATGCCAGGACGGCATGATGAACGGGATGGAGACCGGGCAGGATTGCGGCGGCCCCGACTGCGGCGACTGTCCCAACGGGCAGGGCTGCGCGGGCCCGGGCGACTGCATCAGCGCGTTCTGCAACGCCCTCGTCTGTGCGGCCTGCACGGGCACCGGCGCGGGCCAGTGTCTCGGCACCGAGTACTGCGACGCGGGCGTTTGCGTGCCCAAGGAGGCCGACGGCACCGCCTGCGGCGACCCCGCCGAGTGCTCGAGCGGCAACTGCGCCACCACCGGTCAGGGCGGCATCTGCTGCAACATGCCCTGCGGGGCCGACTGCCAGTCGTGCGCCATGGCCGACACGGGGACGGCCGACGGCACGTGCGCGAACGTGACGGCCGGCACCGACCCCAAGAACGGCTGCACGAACAACGCGACCGGTTGCGAAGCCGACAACTGCGCGGCCGGCGGCGTGTGTGCGAGCGCGACCGGCGAGACCTGCGGCAGCGGGCCGTCATGCACCGGCAACATGCTGAACCCCCAAGATACTTGCGACGCTGCCCTCATGTGCCAGGGCGGCACGGCGATGGCGTGTCCGGGCGGCTACATCTGCGACAGCGCAACAGCCTGCAAGACCACCTGCGCGGCACACGCCGACTGCGTCACAGCGTCGCACTTTTGCGGCGGCTTCATGGGTGCCGGCGGTACGCCCAACGAATGCACCGCCAAGCTGGCCATGGGCGCTACTTGCGCGGTCGACGCCGAGTGCCTGAACGGCACGTGCACGATGCCCGGGCTCACCTGCAACTGACGACAGCGCTGTCCTGTTCGTCAGCAGAGCGCGGCCGGCGCCCCGAAAGGGGCGTCGGCCGTTTTGTCATGATTCTCGTCCCACCGACGCGCGCCCCGTCGCGGTGCGCTGGATGGTCCAGCTGCGAACTTTTCTCACGACGAGGCTAGCCAGCAGGGTGATTCCTTGGCTAGCCTCGCGGCATGAGGGTGTTTGCGATCTCGGACGCTGAGCTGCTGTTCCTCAAGATCATGGCCCGTAAGAAGGCCTACCCGGGTAACGAGCTCGTGGCCGAGTCGGGCGTCCCGCGCGGCTCTGCGTACGTCTACCTGAACCGCCTCATGAAGAAGGGCTTCGCCACGGTGAAGCCGCTGAAGCAGACCAAGGACAGGGCGCGCAAGCTCTACAGCGCGACGACGGCCGGTCGGTTGCTCTTGAAGCTGGCCGACGAGCTGAACAAGACCAAGGCCAAGCCCAAGGCGGCGAAGAAAAAGAAGCGCTGAGCGCGAGGGACCGGGCTCCTCAGGGCGATCCGTACGCGACGCTGGCGCCGTCGTCTTCTCCCTCGACGACGGGCTGCGGCGCAGGGTGGTAGAGCCGCGCCGCGTCCCACCGGGAGCGCAGCGCCTCGGCGATCATGTCGAGCAGCGGCTGGGTCGATGCGGGGACCGTCGCCGAGACGAGCGCGACCCCGCGGCGGTGGCCGAGCAGACGCGCGTCCTCGGGGTCGAGCCGATCGACCTTGTTGAAGACCAGCAGGCGAGGGATCTCGGCGAGGTCGAGCTCGACCAACAGCTCCTCGGTGGTGCGGATGTGTTGCTCGCGGGCCGGGTCGCTGGCGTCGACGACGTGAAGGATGAGGTCTGCCCCCTGCACCTCCTCGAACGTCGCGCGGAACGCGGCGAACAGATCTTTGGGCAGGTTGCGGATGAAGCCCACCGTGTCGGTGATGACGACCTCGCGCTCTTCGGGGAAGCGAAGGCGACGCGACCGCGGATCGAGCGTCGCGAAGAGCTTGTCCTCGGCGAGGACGCCGGCGCCCGTCAACGTGTTGAGGAGCGTGCTCTTGCCGGCGTTGGTGTAGCCGACGATGCTGACGACCGGCACCGCCTGCCGCGAGCGCCGCTTGCGCCGCTCGCCGCGGTCGCGTGACAGCCGCCTGAGCTGCGACTCGAGGTGACTGACCCGCTCCTTGGCCCGGCGGCGGCCGATCTCGAGCTTGGTCTCACCAGGGCCGCGCCCGCCGATGCCACCGGTGAGACGCGAGAGCGAGTCGTCTTTCTGGCCGAGCCGCGGGAGCGCGTACTTGAGCTGTGCGAGCTCGACCTGGAGCTTGCCGTCCGACGACTCGGCGCGCTGCGCGAAGATGTCGAGGATGAGCTGGGTGCGATCGATGACGTTGAGATCGGTGTGCTTGCTGATCGTGGACGCCTGCGTCGGCGTCAGATCGTGATCGAAGACGAGCGTCTGCGCGTCGAGCTCGGCGGCCCGGAGCACGACGTCGTCGAGCTTGCCCTTGCCGAGGACGGTGCGCGGGTCGATCCGATCGCGCAGCTGCAGCACGCTGTCGACCACCCTCGCCCCGGCCGTCCGCGCGAGCTCGGCGAGCTCGCGCAGGCTGTCCTCGGAGTCGGCGAGCGCGTGCGGCTTCGCCTTCTCGCCCACGTGGACGAGGATGGCGCGACCGTCTTTGGCGTCGTTCGCGTGGAGCCGGCGAACGCGGGCGAACTCGTCTTCGAGCGAGCGGACGACGTCACCGAAGTCATTGGGCAGCCGGCCCCACAGCACGGGGGGAAACACGCGGTACGGCGGGACGCGCTCGTCGGTCTCGCGGCGAGGGTCGGGCGGCAGGGCGTGCGCGTACGAGACGCTGCGAGGCTCGCCCTCGGGCGTGAGCTGAATCGCGGCCACGAGATCGAGCCGTAGCCGAACCAGGTCGACGATATCGTCGCGCGTCAGATCTTCACCGAAGAGGTGCGTGTGAATCAGGCGGAGGCCGCGCAGCCTGCCCTGCGCGGCGCGCAGCCGCCCGACATCGGGGAGCATGAGCCGGGTCGCGTCGCCGACGATGACGTGGTCGATCTCGCCCGATCGGTGTACGAGCACGCCGACCTGGCGCCCCGTCTCACGCGACGCTTCGGCGAGCGACCGGCCGAGCTCCGGCGTCGTGATCGCGTCGAGGGGGATACGCCGCCGGTAGATGCGCTCGAGGGTGCGGTGGGCGTGGGGGCTGAGACCGCTTTTGTTTCCGTAGACTTCGGGCATACGATGGGGCGCTCGTCAACGTTGTCTCAGACGAGACCGCATGGCAATCCTGACCGAGCTGGCCGACGCCGAGATACGGGCCGCGTGCGCGGCGTTCGGCGTCGAGGTTGCATCCGCCGGCGGCGTGCTCGCGGGCAGCGTCAACACCAACTACGCGGTGACCGCGCCCGACGGCGCCCGGTGGTTTCTCAGGCTCTACGAGGAGCAGGACGCCGCGGGCGCGCGTCGCGAGACCGAGCTCGTCGCCGCCCTCGCCGCCGAGGGCGTCCCCACGCCGGCCCCGCTCGAACGGCCCGACGGATCGGGCCGGACGGTCGCGGTTCGCGGCAAGCCCGCCGCGCTCTATCCGTTCGTCGACGGCGCGACACGCTGCCAGCAGGGGGTCGCGGCCGCCGACGTCGCGAGCGTCGGCGAAGCGCTCGCGCGTGTTCACCTCGCGGGCGGCCGCCTCGACCCGGCCCGAGGGTTGACCACCGGGAGCCGCTTCGGTGCAGAGGACATCTCGCGCCGCCTCGAGGGCATCGCGGCGGCG
Organism: uncultured Polyangiaceae bacterium; assembly: GCA_938004815.1. Taxonomy (GTDB): domain Bacteria; phylum Myxococcota_A; class Polyangia; order Polyangiales; family Polyangiaceae; genus Xiheicaenibacterium. The sequence goes on from CALKVR010000901.1 coordinate 5,204, forward strand.
GCGCTCCCGGGCGGCGTCTCCGCGGACGAGGTCTCGCGCGCGCGGGATCGCCTCGCGAGGGCGCTCGAGGCGATCGTGGCCGAGACGGTGCGCGCGCCGACCATTCCGCTCATCCACGGCGACCTCTTTCGCGACAACGTGCTCTTCACCGCGAACGGGCTCGCGCTGCTCGACTTCGAGAGCGCGTCGACCGGCACGGCATCGTTCGATCTCGCCGTGACCAGCCTGGCGTGGTGCTACGGCGACGCGCTCGATCCGGCGCTCGTGAGGGCCCTCTCCGAAGGGTACCGCCGCGCGCGCCCCATCGCCGCGTCCGAGCGTGCCGACCTCGGGCGCGCCGCTCGCCTCGCCTGCGTGCGCTTCGCGACGACTCGGCTCACCGACTACGAGCTTCGCCCGCGCGGCATGGGCGTCTACAAGGACTTTCGCCGCTGGATGGGCCGGCTGGAGGCGGTAGCGCGCTCGGCAGGCGCCTTCGAGGACCTGTTCACCGGCTGAGCGCGGCCGCCCCAGGCCTCCGGCAGACCAGTGCGGGTTTGCGCGATCGGCCGCCGGCCAGTACCTTCCGGAGGATATGGCAGAAGTCGGCGCGCTGGATTTCGGGTCTTTCGTGGATGCCCGCCAGAAGGCCCTCCCCGATGGGGGCAACCAGGGCGGCAGGTCCTACGCCTACGTGTCGGACCACCACACGAAGCGCGCCTTCGACGTCCTGACCCCGGTCGAGAGCGTCGTGACGGCGAGCGTTCGGCTCTTCAGGTCGGTCGGCAAGAGCCAGCTCTTGGGCCACGCCGTCAAGGTCGGCCCCAAGCAGTTCCCCCGCGTCCACTCGCTCGCCGCCAAGTGCGCCGACACGCTGGGCATCGCCACGCCCACCGTCTACATCGTCAACAGCCCCGTCATGAACGCGGCCACGTTCGGAACGAATGACGATTCGGTGATCATGGTCCACAGCGCCCTCATCGACCACTTCAAAGACGAAGAGCTGATGAGCGTGTTGGGCCACGAGTGTGGCCATATCCACAACAACCACGTGGTGCACCTGACGGCGCTCCACTACCTGCGGTTCATCGCGAGCGCGTTCACCCGCTACCTGATGGCCCCCGCCGAGATGGCGCTCATGAGCTGGCTGCGCCGCGCCGAGATCACCTCCGACCGCGCCGGCCTCCTGTGCTGCCGCGACCTCGACGTGTCGACGCGTGCGCTCACCAAGCTGGCCCTCGGGAGCTCGAAGCTCTACGACCAGCTGAACATGGAGGCGTTCATCGAGCAGTACGACGAGATGAAAGAGTCCGTCGGCCGATACTCGGAGCTCAGGCTCAGCCACCCCGTCTTGCCCAAGCGCGTGATCGCGCTCCGGCACTTCGCCGACAGCGAGCTCTATCGCAAGCACGCGAGCGAGGGCGACGGCGGCCTCTCGATGACCGAAGTCGACGAGAAGGTGCACGAGCTCATCAAGGTCTGGGGTTGAGAGGAGAGGGGCACGAAATGCTCGAGTCGTTTCACGCAAAGAAGCGCGACGTCACTGCGGCCGTCGCCGAGCTGGTGACGCTCGCCACGCGCATCGGCGCCAAGTCGCTGGCCGCCAAGGTCGACAACGACCTCGTCAAGAAGCTCGAGGCCGATCGCTTTCACCTCGTCGTGGTGGGCGAGTTCAACCACGGCAAGACGACGTTCGTGAACGCCTTGCTCGGCGACGGCATCCTGCCCGTCGGGGTCACGCCGACCACCGCCGTCATCCACCACCTCGAGTACGCCGACCCCCCACGGGCGGCCGTCGTGCGCGAGAACGGCGACAGGCGCGAGCTCCCCGTCGACGAGGTGCGCCGCTTCGCCGTGTCGGGCGAGGGCGCCGGCAGCGGCGACCGTGAGGTTCGGTTCCTCGAGGTGTTCCTCCCCTCCCCGATCCTGAAAGAGCGGATCGTCCTCGTCGACACCCCAGGCGTGAACGACCTGAGCCTGCAGCGCGCGGACATCACCTACAACTACATCCCCAAGAGCGACGCCGTGCTGTTCCTCCTCGACGCGGGTCAGCCGCTCAAGGAGAGCGAGCGGATCTTCCTGCAAGAGAAGCTGCTCGCGCAGTCGCGCAACAAGATCGTCTTCGTGGTGACCAAGCGCGACATTTGGGACGCAGCCGAAGAGAAAGAGGCGCTCGCCTACATCCGCAACGAGGTCGACAAGATCCTCCCGAACGCCCCCATCTTTCCCGTGTCGGCCGAGCGAGAGCTCTCGGGTGACAAGTCGACGAGCGGCATGGGCGAGCTCGTCACCCACCTGATGTCGTTCCTCGCCGAAGAGCGCGGCCGCATCCTGCTCGACAACGCCCTCGGGCAGGGCATCGACGTCGGCCAGTTGCTGCAAAAGGGCGTCGACGCCCGGCGCCGCGCCGTGCAGATGTCGGTCGAAGACCTCTCGCGCCGCATCGATATCCTGGAGAAGGACCTGGCCGGCCAGGCCAAGACGGTGGAGCAGCGCCGCGCTTTCATCCGTGAAGAGGTCTCGGCGATCCGCGCCTGGGTGCGGCGCGACCTCGAGCACTTCGTCGAAGACGTGATCAAGCAGGTGCCGTCGCTGGTCGACAACGCCAAGACCGACGAGATCAAGCTGCACCTCGGGCCGTTCCTCGAGCGCACGTTCGTCGAGTGGGCCGAAAAAGAGACCAAGGAGATCGCGCAGGCGCTCGAGACCCTCGCCGAGCGAACGGTCGCGCTCGTGCGCGAAGACGCGAACGAGTCGGCGAAGCGCTTGTCCGAGAAGCTGGGCGGCGACATCAAGGCCCCCGACGTCCAGGTCGACACCTTGAGCGGCGACGTCGGCGTGGTCGCGCTCGTGACGGTCGGCATCGGCGTGCTCTTCACCAACATGCTGCTCGGCGGCGGGCTCTTGGCGGCTGCCGTCCCGCTGGCGATGTACCTGCGTTCGCGCACCGAGAAGATGACGCGCGAGCGCGCGAGAGAGATGGCGCCCGCGGCGATCCGGGAGGCAGCGGGCAAGCTCGGCCCCAAGCTGGAAGAGATGGTCCAGCTCTTCGCAGATCGCCTCGACGCGTGGGTGGTCGCCGCGGGCGAGGAGCTGCACCGCGAGCTCATCGAGATCCTCAAGCAGGCCAAGACCGAACGCCAAGCGGGCGCCGACGAGGTCAAGGCGAGCATCGAGGTCTGCGACGAGCAATCGAAGCAGCTCGGGCGCGCGCTCGAGAGCCTCGGCGAGCTCAAGCAGGCGCTGTGGGGGCCGGCCGAAGCGGGCGAAAAAAGCGCCACCGAGAGCGCCGTTGTGACATCATGACAGGCCGTGCAGCTCGACTTCGCCGCTCGTGAAGTGACGATGAAGCTGGTCTATTACGGGCCAGCGCTCAGCGGAAAGACGACCAACCTCGTCGCGCTCCACGACCGCGCCGGCCAGCAGGCCCGTGGCCGGCTCATGACGCTCGAGACGAAGAACGATCGCACACTGTTCTTCGACCTCTTGCCGCTTACGTTCAAGAGCGAGACCGGCGACGCCAAGCTCCGGATCAAGCTCTTTACCGTCCCGGGCCAGCCCATCCACTCCTCCACGCGCAAGCTCGTCCTCCAGGGCGCCGACGGCGTCGTCCTCGTGGCCGACTCGCGCGTGAGCGAGACCGAGAACAACGCGGCGTCGTTCATCGATCTGCGCGACAACCTGCGCGCGAACGGCTCCGAGATCTCGAAGATGCCGCTCGTCATCCAGTTCAACAAGCGCGACCTCCCCGAGATCCGCAGCGACGACGAGCTCGCGCAGATGGCGGCGCGGGGGCGCGAGCCCGTCTACAAGGCGATCGCGCGCGACGGCGAGGGCGTCCTCGAGACGTTCCTGGCTCTGCTCAACTTGTCGTGGGTCACCCTCGACAAGCGCCACGATCTGTCGCGCAAGCTCAAGGTCTCCGGCATGGATCTGATGAAGAGCGCGGCCCAGCAGCTCGGCGCCACCGCGTCCATCCAAGAGATGCTGGAGCGGCGTATCGGCGGCTCCTTCGAGGCCCTCGGCGCCGCTTCGGTCCCGAGCTCGGGTGGGGCGTCCGGGCGCGCGGCCGCGTCGTCCGGCCCCGGCGGCAGCCCCCGCAGCTCAGGGGGCGCGGGGTGACGGCAGAGCGCGAACCGACAGAGTCCCCCGCTCGCTACTCCAGCACGGAGATCGGCTCCACCCCGCGCTTGGAGGAGGTCATCTCTGCCGACACCGTCCGCGAGCTCTGCGCCTCGTTCCGCACCGTCTCCGGCTTCGACGTCCACCTCCGCTCCACGTCGGGCAGCCTGGTGGTCGACCTGAGCGACAGGCCCAGCGGTGGTCCCATCTCCGAGGCCGCTCTCGACGGCGACGAGCTCGCCCCCGGCGAGGTCACGGTGCGCGGCGCGCCCGACGGAACGACCTACCTCGTCGCGCCCATCGACTACGACCACGACGTCATCGGCCGGGTCGCGATCGGCCCCGTCTCCACCGCCGACGAGCCGCGCGCCCGGATGCTGCTCGACCACCTGAGGCTCAGCCTGGATCTCATCCTCCACGCCGGGCAACGGGCCCTCTACGCGTCGACCATGCACCTCGCGTCGATCGAGGAGAGCTACGCCGAGCTGCTGCGCAAGAACGAGGAGCTCGAGGCGGCGTACGCGCGGCTCAAGCAGCTCGACCACTTGAAGTCGAGCTTCCTCGCGACCGTATCGCACGAGCTGAGGACGCCGCTGACGTCGATCATCGGCTACAGCGAGATGCTGGCCGAGGGGATGTGCGGCCCGCTCACCAAGGACCAGCTCGAGTTCGTGCAGACGATCCGGCAAAAGGGCGACCAGCTGCTGAAGCTCATCCTCAGCCTGCTCGATCTCTCGAAGCTCGAGAGCGGCACGCTGCGCATGCACCCGATGAGCGTCCCGCTCGAGGCCATCGTGAACGACGCCGTGTCGACCGTCGGGCCTGCCGCCACGAAGAAGGGCGTGCGCGTCGTCGTCGAGCCCGGCATCAAGGTGCCGCCGCTGCGCGCCGACCCCGATCGGCTGCGGCAGGTGTTCGTCAACCTGCTCGACAACGCCGTCAAGTTCACGCCGTCGGGCGGCACGGTGGCCGTCGCTATCCGCGAGGTCGAGTCGTCCCCGACCGAGAGCGCCGGGCTCGTGCTCTTGGCCCCGGTGCGGCGCGAGATCGAGGTGCGGGTCAAGGACACCGGGGTCGGGATCCCCGAGCACGAGCGGGGGCGCGTCTTCGATCCGTTCTACCAGGTCGACCAGTCGTCGACGCGCGAGCAGGGCGGCGCGGGGCTCGGCCTCGCGATCGTCAAGCGCCTCGTCGAGGCGCACCAGGGCCGTATCCGAATCGAGGGCAACCAGCCTCGCGGCGCCGTCTTCGTCGTGACGTTTCCTTTCCTCGGCACGAGCACCTCGGGCCAGCGCGCGCGCGTCGAGCTGTGACCCGCTCGTCGGAGCACGAGCGCATCGCCGCGCTGGCCGCGCTCTTCGGCCAGCGACCGGCGCCGGGTGTCACCCTCGCGATCGGCGACGACGCCGCCGTGATCGAGCCTGACGGGCGCCCGCTCGTCTGGTCGATCGATGCCGCCGTCGAGGGGACTCACTTTCGACGCGATCTCATGACGCTCGAAGACGCTGGCTGGCGAGCGACGATGGCTGCCCTCAGCGATCTGGCCGCGATGGGCGCGGAGCCGGTCGGCGTGCTGTCGGCGCTCGCCCTCCCCGGAGCGCTCACGGATAGAGAGCTCTACGCGATAGCGGCCGGCCAACGCGACGCAGCGGCCGCCTGCGGCACCACGGTGATAGGTGGCAACCTCGCGCGAGCCGACGTCGTCTCGATCACGACCAGCGTCATCGGCCGGGCCGAGCGTCCGATGACACGCGCCGGCGCCTCACCGGGCGACCGCGTCTGGCTCCTGGGCGATCCGGGCTGGGCCGCGGCCGGGCTGCGCGCGATCGAGAGCGGCCTCACGGGAGGCGACGCGGAGCGCGCAGCGCTCGCGTTTCGACGCCCGGCTGCCCGCATCGCGGGCGGGCTCGCGGCCGCGCGCGCCGGGGCGAGCGCGTGCATCGACGTGTCCGACGGGCTCGGGGCCGATCTCGGTCACCTCGCCCGAACGAGCGCGGTCGCGCTCGAGGTCGACGAGGCCGCGCTCGACGACGTCGACCTGGCCACCATCGCCGCGTCCGTGGGTACGACGTGGGCGGCGCTCGCGCTCGCCGGCGGTGAGGACTACGCGCTGATCGCGACCGCGCCTCCCGGCGTGTCCATCGAGGGGTTTCGCGTGATCGGGGCGTGCGCGGCGGGCTCGGGGGTGCATATCCGTGATCGAGCCGGAGCGATCCGCGCGCTCGACGCCTCGGGTTGGGACCACTTCGTCACTCGACGATGATCTCGGCGATGGCGACGTCACCCCACCAGTTGCGCTTGCCCTCGTCGCGAGTCGACGTGAACCGTAGCGCGCCGATCCCCTCCACCTCGCGAGGGAGCTCGAAGGCGAAGTCGTGTCGCTCGCCCTTGGACTCGGCGGTGATCGTCGCGACGAGCCGGCCGCCGGCGTCGAAGACGTCGAGCCGCCCCTCGAGGATCGCGTAGCCGTTGAAAAAATTCGGATCGCGGTTGCCCAGGATGCGAACCGACCGGAGCGGCGCGGGGTCTTTGAACGTGAGGTGCACGAAGGGCTGCCGACCTTGCGCCACCGAGTCGTTGCTCCCCGAGTACCACGAGCTCTGTTCGTCGCCATCGACCGCGTTCGAAGCCGGCCAACCGGGGTAGCTGGAGCTGACCTCGATGGTCGCGCGCGCGTGGAGGGGCAGCTGCGCCTTGGGCGCCGGCGCCGACGGCTCGGGGTCGGGGGGCGGATCGTCGCGCGCGGGCTCGGGCCTCGCCTCCTCTACGGCCGGGGGCGCTTCGCTCTGGCCGGGCGCGTCCTTGGACCCGCACGCCGCGAGCACGCACGCTACGGCGGCCCAAGCGGGCGCGTTCACCCCGGCGCCCCCAGCCGCTCGAGCCGAGATCGCGCCTCCCCCAGTCGTTCGAAGATCTCGGTCTCGCGGGCGAGCGCGATCTGCACCATGACGCCGTCCCGGCCGAGCTCGATCTCGCTGCGCCGCGCGCCGTCACCCGCCAGCTTTCGCTCACGCGCTTCGCGTTCGCTCTTGGCAGCCGCGAGGTCTCGCTCGAGCTCTCGTATCCTCGCCTCGTAGAGCTCTCGGGCCACCGCGCTCCGCCCTGGCGACAGGAGCGCGTCGATCTCCTCCTCGAGCGCGCTCACGCGGCGCGCGCCGTCCGCGATCAACGAGTCGACGCGCGCCTGGAGCGCCTTTTGCTCGGCCTCGGCCATGTCGGCGCGGAGGCTCTCGGAGCGGAGCGCGTTGTCGAGGCTCTGCGCCGCTCGCCGATCACGCACATCGCGCGCGTAGGCGGCGTCGGTCCGCGCGCGCTCGACCGCTTGCCGGAGCTTGACCACGGACGTTCGCGCCTTTTCTCGTGCGAGCGTCTCGACGGTGGCGTCGCCTTTCGTCTCCAGCGCCTCGGTCAGGTTCGCGAGCTCGGCGAGGATTTCCTGAAGCGTATCCATACGTCTCCTTCACCGTAGCAGCTCGGGCCGAGCCGGTCGTACTCCGCGTTGGTGACGCGCCGGTCGGCTGGTACGCTGGCGATCATGCGCAAGGCCAGCTTCTTCGGGGTCCTCGCCATCGGGTGCGCGCTCTCGGCCGCCGGCACGAGCGCCTGCGATGCAGGAAACGCAGACGAGACCGGCTCGGGGGCGTCGGGCCAAAACGGCAGCGCGAGCGCGAACACATCGGCGGGGTCGTTCGCTTCGGGCACGGGGGGCGGCGGCGACTGCGTCACGTGCTCGGCCGACCTCCACTCGGTGATCACCTGCGACGGGACGGTCCTCGAGACGTGCCCGCCCGATCAGGGGTGCAGCCCGGGCGGCGGTTGTGTCCCCGCGTGCCAATCGGCCGCCGAGAACAAGAGCACGATCGGCTGCGACTTCATCAGCATCACGCCCGCCATCATCCCCGAGTCGCGCGGCAGCTGCTTCGCGGTGATGGTCGCGAACACCTGGACGGCGCCGATCGGGATCTCGGCGACCTACGGCGCGCAGACGATCGACGGGTCGGCGTACACGTACATCCCGCAGGGCACCGGCCCCGGGATCACCTACCAACCGCTCTCCGGCGGCATGCTCCAGCCGGGTGAGCTCGGCATCCTGTTCTTGTCGAGCTACCCATCCGGCGACATCTTCTGGGTCCCCTGCCCGGTGCCGCAGGCGCTGTCGATGCCGACCCAGGTCGACACCACCGGCTTCGGCCAATCGTTCCGGGTCGAGACGACGGCGCCGGTCGTGGCGTACGACGTCTACCCCTGGGGTGGCTCGCCCAGCTTCGCCACGAGCGCGACGCTGCTGTTGCCCACGCCGACCTGGGGCACCAACTTCGTGACGGCCGACGCGTGGGAGGCGAACGCCTTCGGCTACCCGTTCACCCAGATCGTCGCGGCCGAAGACAACACCACCGTCACTTTCGTCCCGGTGGCCAACGTCGCGGGGGGCGGCGGTATCCCCGCGATACCGGCGAACACGGCCGGCACGCTGACCCTGAACGCGGGCCAGGTCGCGCAGGTGTTGCAGCCCGAGCGCCTCGCCGGGTCCGCGCTCCAATCTGACAAGCCCGTCAGCGTATGGGGCGGCTCGAGCTGCATGCAGATACCGACGGGCACGTCGTTCTGTGACGCCGCTCACCAGCAGCTCCTGCCCGTCCAGTCGCTCGGGAGCGAGTACGTCGTCGTCCGCTACCCACCGCGGCCGGGCGACGACAACAACGCGCCCATCACGATGATCGGCATGGTCGACGGTACCACGCTGACCTACGACCCGATGCCGTCGGGCGCGCCCGCCACCCTCGATCAGGGCCAGGTCGCGATCTTCTACACGACGTCGCCGTTCTCGGTTCGCGCGCAAGACGACGCCCACCCGTTCTACGTGGCCGCCCACATGACGGGCTCGCAGACGGGCTCGGGCATCGGCGACCCCGAGTACGTCAACATCGTGCCGCCGGCGCAGTACCTACCGTCGTACCTCTTTGCCACCGACCCCACCTACCGAAATACGGCGCTCGTCTTTTCGCGCAAGAAGGACGCCGACGGGCTCTTCCAAGACGTCACCCTCGACTGCCTCGGCACCGTGACGGGCTGGACGCCGGTCGGGTCGGGCGGGGCTTACGAGGTGGCCCAGCTCTACATCGTGCAGAACGGCGCCCCCGTCGGTGGCTGTGACAACGGCGTCCACACCGCCACGAGCACGGTGCCGTTCGGCCTGACGTCGTGGGGCTACGATATCGACGTCAGCTACGCCTACCCGGCGGGCATGGCGCTCGAGACCATCAACACCGTCGTGGTCCCGCCCGTCCCGCAGTAGGGGCAAGGCGCCCCCGTTACTCGGCGTCGGCCGGGCTCTCGGTGAGAACCGGGACGGGAGCCTCCGGGTAGCGCATCTTCTGCTCTTTCACGATGGTGATGAAGCCGAGCCGCGCGAACACACGAATCACCCAGTAGGCAGGATCGACCTCCCACGACCGCGCCGCGAAGTTGAGCGACTGCCCGAACCGGTGGTGGTTGTTCTGAAAGAGCTCACCGAGCGTGACGAAGTCGAAGATGAGCGTGTTGCGGCTGCGGTCGTCGACGTCGAAATTGCGGTAGCCGTACATGTGGCCGCACCAGTTCACGATCGCGCCGTGAAGCGGCCCCATGAAGAAGTGCGCCGGGAGCAACAGGAAGTAGGCCCAGTGCGGCGCGAAGAGGAAATACGGGATCGTGTACAGGCCGCCGAAGGCGACGCGGGTGATCCACCGGTCACCGATGCGCTCGAGGGCGGGCCAGGACGGGTAGCCGCCCCAGAAGCGGGGCTCGGGCTGTACGGTGCCGCGCCACAGCCCGGCGTACCGCACCGCCGTGCGGACGTTCATGTCGATGAAGCCCTTGCACGCGTGGGGTGAGTGCGGGTCTCTCTCGGTGTCGCTGAACGCGTGGTGCTCGCGGTGGAGCAGGGCGTAGCCGCGCGGGTTCAGGTAGCTCGAGCCCTGAAAGAGAAAGGTGAGGAGGTGAAAGACCTTCTCGGCGCGGGGCGACATCGTGAACATGCGATGGGCGGCGTAGCGGTGCAGGAAGAACGTCTGCATGAACACGCTGAGCACCCAGTGCGCGGCAAAGAACGAGAGGACGATGACCACGGCGCCAGCATGGCAGCGACGCGTGTCTGGATGGCGTCACCCTTGGTCAGGATTTCGTCATGTCGCGCCGCGGCGGGGGTGGTAGTCACGGCGGGTGCAGCCCCCTCCCCCGGAAAAGGCCGATTGGGCCGAGGCCGATGTCCCCGTCCGCTTCGAGGATGTCGCACAAGACGGCAGCCTCCAGCTCGGAGCCCTGATGCATGGGCTCGGGCCCACCACCTGGCGCACCCTCATGCGCAGGCCGTGGGCGGCCGGGCTCTTTCGTCAGGGGATCATCCCGATCCTGACTCGCTTGTCGGCGCGGCGCGAGAACGGCCCCTTCGGCGTCGACCCGGACATGCACGCGCGCGGCACGTTCGACTTCGCGCACGTCAGAGCCGACGGCGGGGGCGCCGAGCGCCTGTTCTTGAACATGTGGCTCGAGGTGTCGGCTCCGATCGGCGTCGTGTACGGCGCGCCCCCCGACCGAGCCGGTGAGGTCGTCCGCGCCGGCTCGATCTTCGCCGAACACACCCTGACGAGGCCGTTCGCGGCGCCCGGCGAGCGACGTGTCACGCGGCTCGAGGCCGAGGGCGTGGACGCCGTACCGGGCGCGGCCGTGCCTCGCGTCCTGCCCAAGGCCGTCGCCACACCCCCCACGGGCGCGCGCTTGCTCGACGAGGAGCCACAGCGCGACGCGAGCCCCACCGTCTTCGGCCTCGCGCACACCGACTCGAACCAGCACGTGAACTCGATCGTCTACCTGCGCCTGTTCGAAGAGGCCGCGATCCGCCGCTTGCACGCCCACGGCGTGACGGCGCCGCTCCTCGCTCGCCACGCCGATCTCGCCTACGTGAAGCCGTCGTTCGCGGGCAACGTCACGCGCGCCCGCCTCCGCGCCTACGAGCACGAGGGCACGTGGGGAGCCGTCGGCGGGTTCGTCCCGGAGGGCGAGCCGCTCGAAAGGGCGACGTGCTGGGTGCACGTCGGGTTCTAGCTAGCTAGCTAGCCCGGCGGCCGTACGCTGCTCAGAACCGGACGCGGATGCCGTCGGTGGTCGGCTCCACCACGTAGGCAGCGGCGGCCGCCTCGGGCTCGCTGGGACCACCGAAGATCATCATCAGCGTCCCGCCCACCACGCCGGCGATGCCTACGCCCAGCCCGACAAACGCGACGGTCTCGGAGGTCTTGCCGCTGTCGATCACGTCTTGAAAACGAGGGTCGGTGCAGGGCCCGGCGCCGCACCCGGCCTCGAGCTCGGCGAGCTTGTCGTCGGCCTGGACGGTGCCGACCGCGAACGCGATGAAGCCGCCGACGCCGAGCGCGGCGACCCCGATGCCGACGCCGCGAACGACGCCGATCCCCCCGCCGCCGTCATCCGGGGGCGCGCTCCGGGCCGCGGTGGGTGGCGTGCCCGGCGGGGGCGAGGCCGACGACGCGCCCTCGAGCGTGACCGTCTGGGTGCTACCTGACGCTACCGTTATCGTCCGGTCGCTGGTCACGCCGTCGGAGGTCGTGGCCACCACGCGGCGCGACCCCGGCTCGACGGGGATGGGCTTGCCGAGCCGAGCCGCGTCGACGGGAGCGCCGTCGATCGTCACGCTCGCCCCGGCGAGCGTCGAGCCCAGGGCGACCACGATCTTGCCTACGCGCGCCTCGAGCAGCGCGAGCTCGGCGGCCGCCGTGTCGCGGGTCTGCGCGTAGCGCTCGTCTTTCTCGGCGAGGGCGCGCGCGTCGGCGACCGTCCGCGCCATCTCGTCGTAGGCCTGCGGCAGCTTGCCGGTCTCGCGCAGGCACCGCGCCACGTAGAGGCGCGCGTTCGGGCTGCCCG
>CALKVR010000902.1 GCA_938004815.1 uncultured Polyangiaceae bacterium
CGCCGCACCGCTCGACCGTGCTCATCCGCGGCGAGAGCGGCACCGGCAAGGAGCTGGTGGCCCGCGAGATCCACGAGGCCTCCGGTCGCGCCGGTCGCTTCGTCGCCGTGAACTGCGGCGCCATCCCGGCCCCGCTCGTCGAGAGCATCCTGTTCGGCCACGAGCGCGGCGCCTTCACCGGGGCCAACCAGCGAACCCAAGGTGTCTTCGAGGCCGCGCGCGGGGGCACCGTGTTCTTCGACGAGATCGGTGAGCTCCCGCTCCCGGTGCAAGCGGTCCTCCTCCGCGTCCTCGAGACCAAGACCTTCACCCGTGTCGGCTCGACCAAAGAAGAGGCGACCGATGCGCGCCTCGTCGCCGCAACGCACCGCGATCTGGAGAGCATGGTCGACGCGGGCACGTTCCGTCAGGACCTGCTCTACCGCCTCAACACGGTGATGCTCGAGCTCCCCCCGCTGCGCGAACGAAGAGACGATATCCCCGACCTCGTCCGCGAGCTGCTCACCCAGGCCACCACGGGGCTCGATGCTCCGCCCGCGCTCGAGGCGGGGGCGATGGAGATCCTCGAGACATACGCGTGGCCCGGCAACATCCGGGAGCTCCGCAACGTCCTCGAGCGCGCGGTCGCGGTGGCCGAGGGGCCGAACATCGGCGTCGATGATCTCCCCGAGCGGATGCGCTCGCTGCGCGCGAGCGTCCTCGCCGAGGGCGCCGTCCCGGCGGGGACGGCCGTGATCGATCTCGAGCGTCTGCCGGCCGAGTACCGGACGGCGATGGAGACGCTCGAGGCCGACTATCTGCGCTTCGCCCTCGGCCGCGAGAACTGGAACCAGACCCACACCGCGCGCCGCCTCGGGATGCCGCTGCGGACGCTCGTGCACAAGATCAAGGTGCTCGGTGTCCGCCGCTCGGACAAACCCTGAGCGCGCTCAGCGCTTCTTCTTGATCGAGCCCACGATGTTGAGGCCCGTCTTGAGGGTCTGCTCGGGCGCGTCGGCGTCTGCGATCCCGATCGCGAGCAGGTTCTGCTGCCCGCCCGTCTTGATGAGCGAGAAGTAGAGCTTCGCCGGCGTACCGTCGGCGCTCGTCGCCTTGCCGGTGCCAAAGAGCGCGGGGACCTTGTCGGGGCCGATGGTGACTTGCTTCGCCTTCTTCCATTTCGGGTTCTTCATCTTCAAGAACGCGACGATCTTGTCGACCTTCGTCGTCCCGTCCTGCGGCGTGGTGAAGGGCGCGAAGACGATCCCCGCCTTCTTGTCGGGTGACAGCAGCACGGTGGCCGGCGGGTCGTCGATGCGCTTCCAGCCGGGGTTGGGGACCACGAGCGGGCCGGCGTTCAGCCACTCGACCTGCGCCCCCGGTGTAGCCGCGGCGGGCCCAGAGCCGCCCGAGAGCGACGGCGCGTCCCGCTTGTCGTCGTCGGGCAACTTGACGTCGAGCACGCCCGACGCCTCGCCGTCGTCCTCTTCGAGGAGCTTCTTGGGGTCGATCTCCGCCTCCTTCTCCTCCTCCTTTTCTTTCTTGTCGCTCTTCTTATCGGCCTTCTTCGACTTCTCGTCGTCCTCGTCGTCGTCGGCGCTCTTCTTCTTCTTCTTCTTCTTGTCGCCATCGTCGTCCTCGTCGTCGGCCTTCGACGCCTTCTCGTCGTCCTTGGCCTTGTTGAGGTTGCAGCCCAACTGGGCGCTGCCGATGCCGAGCGCGAGGCACACGAGTATCCAGCGTTTCATCGTGATCTCCTTGAACGTTTCGTGATGCGTGGTCTGACGACCGGAGCTAGCGCGTGTGCGGCTTCAAGAGGCCGGTCCACGCCTTGTCGATCTTTTCGTAGGTGCCTGGGCACTTCGGCGCCCGCTGCCTGAGCTCGGGGCGCTCGCGAAGGATCTCCTCCGAGAACTTCTTCGGATCGCTGCCGAGGATCAGGCAGAAGATGTCGTAGAGGCGCGCCTCGCTGACCGAGTGCTCGCCGAAGTACGTCGTCGGCCGGCCCTTGCCCTGAAACTGCTTGAGCAGGACGAGCGCGTAGGTGCCGGCGATGGCCATGTCGTGTTTGCCGTTCTGGATGAGGATGAGAGCGGCGAGCTCGTCGACCGCGTCCTCTTCCTTGCCGGTGATGCCCAGCCCCAGCTCGCCGACGAGCGCGTGCCCCATCTCGTGGAGCAGCACGAACGTCATCGCGTCACGCGTCAGGTTGGACGCCTCTTGGT
>CALKVR010000903.1 GCA_938004815.1 uncultured Polyangiaceae bacterium
GCGCCGGCGCGTCTTCATCGACGGCATCGAAGGGTTCCGGACCGCGGCCGTGTACCCCGAGCGCGTTCCGCGGTTTCTATCGGCGCTGACCAACCAGTTGCGCACGCTCGACGTCACGACGCTGGTGAGCGAAGAGCTCGATCTGTTCACGCCGATGATCCAGATGCCGAACCCCGAGCTCGGCAACGTGGTCGAGTCGGTGATCCTGCTCCGGTACGTCGAGCTCCGCTCTCAGCTTCATCGGCTCATCTCTATCCTCAAGATGCGCGAGAGCATCTACGAGACATCGATCCGCGAGTTCAAGATCACCGACGACGGTATCGAGGTGTCGGCGTCGTTCGACACCGCCGAACAGATTCTGACCGGTACCGGCATCATGAGAGGCTCGCGCAGCGGCGAGGGGGCACCGTGAACATCGTCGTCGTCGACGACGAGCACGATCTCGCCGCGTGCATCGAGGGCATCCTGTGCGACGAGGGGTACACCGTGGTCACCTTCGCGGACGGTCGGGCTGCGCTCGACTACCTGTCGAGCAACCGACCCGACCTCGCGCTCATCGACGTCATGATGCCGGTCATGACCGGCCTCGAGCTCCTCGAGGCGCTCTCGGCGCACGAAGGCTTGGAGGGGATGCCGGTGGTCGTGATGAGCGCCGTCGAGCAGCGCGCGGCCGAGCTCGGCCGGCTCGGTTCCGGCCGTTCGGTCAGCTTCATGCGAAAGCCATTCACCGCCGACCGTCTGCTCCAAGCGGTGAAGAAGGCAAAGGCAGCGGCGTGAGCCGTTGCGAACGCCGTCGAGCGGTTGCGTAAAAAGTCGAGCGGCCTTGTCGATCTGGCGCCCCGTCGTCGGTCGTCACGACGACAGTGCGAAACCGCTCGCAGCCGCGGGCACCAAATCGAGGAGAAACCGTCATGGCCGAGAACACCGTCAAGCTTCACCGGGTCCTTCGGGCGTCCCCCGAGCGCGTCTACCGGGCCTTTCTCGATGGCGACGCGATGGCCAAATGGCTGCCGCCCCACGGCTTCACGGGCAAGGTGCACCACATCAAGCCCGAGGTGGGCGGGACGTACAAGATGTCGTTCACGAATTTCACGACCGGGCACAGCCACTCGTTCGGGGGCGAGTTCCTCGAGCTCGTCGCGAATGAGCGCCTACGCTACACCGACAAGTTCGACGATCCGAACCTCCCGGGGCAGATGGTCACGACGGTGACCCTCGAGAAGGTCTCGGTGGGCACCGAGCTGACGGTCGTGCAAGAGGGCATCCCGGCGCCGATCCCGGTCGAGGCTTGCTACGTCGGGTGGCAACAGTCGCTGATGCTCCTGGGCCAGCTGGTGGAGGCCGAGATCAAAGACTGAGCGTCTCGTCGACTTGCAAAGTCTGCTTGCTCCTTTTTTGCCCGGCACGCGATTGACGCTGCATGTCGAAGGTGAAGCGCGTCGTGCTCGACTTCTCGCGTGCCAAGAAAAGGGCACGATACGCGAGCATGCATGACGTCTCGGCCGTGGCGCGACGCGGGGACACGATCTTCCTCGCCTCCGGCCACCCCGAGGGGATCTGTCTGTTCAAGCGCGGTGGCAAGCGCGGGTTGCTCGTCGTCTACGACGCCCCCGCCGAGAGCCGCCTCACCAAGACCACGGTCGAAGCCGACGTCTTTCCGCTCGAGTGACGCTCTGCGCGCGGTCAGCCGCCCATGGCAGCCTGGACATGGGCGATGAGCTCGGCGGACGAGAACGGCTTCTGAAGGAGGGCGAAGTCGGCGTCGGATACCGCGCGGCGCAGGATCTCGTCGTCGGTGAAGCCGGAGATGAACGCTACCTTGAGATCGCCGCGTACGGCGCGCGCGCGCGCGGCCAGGTCACGCCCACCCATCTCCGGCATGATGACGTCCGTCAGCAAGAGGTCGACGTCGGGCTCACCCGCGAGCAATGCGAGCGCCTCGGGACCGGACGACGCGGCGAGGACACGGTAGCCGCGCCGCGCGAGGATCGCGGCCGTCGCCCGGCGTACCGCGTCTTCGTCGTCGACCACGAGGATCGTCTTGCCCGTCTGCGCCGCCGGGGGCCTCGGCTGCGAGGGCAGAGCGACTTCGGGTGCCGGTGCCCGCTCGGCCTTGGAGCGCGCGGCCGCGGGCTCGGCGATTGCGGCGAGCTCGCGCGTGAGCGAGTAGCCCCGCCGGGCCGCCGCGGCGATCTCGTCGAGCGCGAGGCGCTTGTCGTCGTCGCCGTCGTCGACCTCGTCGCGCAGCAGCGAGGCGTACGCGAGGATCGCGCCGAGGACGTTGTTGAAGTCGTGGGCGACGCCGGCGGCGAGGTGTGCGACCGCCTGGCGCTTGAGCGATTGGCGCAGCTCTTCTTCGGCTCGCTTGCGCTCGGTGACGTCGGACAAGACGCCGAGCACGAACTGTGGATTGCCTTCGCTGTCCCGCACCGCGAGCGCGGTGTTCTGGATCCAAATCGTCTGACCGTCAGGCCGGACCATGCGGTACTCCACGTCGATGGGCGCAGAGGTCTTCGTCGGATCGAACCTGGACTGCTCGGCGACGACGCGATCGCGGTCCTCGGGATGGAGCATGCTGCGCCAGCGCTCGGGGCTCCCGAAGAACCCCTCGGGCTCGATGCCGAGCACGGTCTTCACCTGAGGGCTCACGAACCAAGCGACGCCGCCTGGCGCATCGAGCTTGCGGTAGTAGGTCACGGCGGGGAGTTGCTCGACGAGGGTTCGATAGATCGACTGCTGGGCGCTGGCGGCCTCTTTCTGCGCGAGGGCCTGGATGGTCTGCCCAACGAACGCGCCGAGCAGGACGGCGCTCTCGATCTCGTGCGGTGCGAAGGCCGGCTGGCTTCGAGTGGCCATGAGCCAGCTTTCGGCGCCCGCAATTCGCGCGACGAGCCCGTATCCTTCGCCTGCACCGATGTCCGCGCGTGCGTCTCTCAGCTCGGAGGCGCGGCCCGTCCACGCGGGCAGGTCGCCGGCAGGCGCGGGGGCTTGCGCCATCACGACCACCGTCTCTGCGCCCGAGATCGTGCGCACCGCGGCGACGGCGGCCTCGAGGATCGCCGTCGGCGACGGCGCCGCTGCGATCCGCTCGAGCGCAGCCGCGAGCTCGCTCACGGTCGCGGCCTGGGTCGGAGGGTCATTTCACGACAATTGTCGCGCGGTTGGCCACATTCGGCAAAGGATGCGTGGAGAGCGGCCCACGCGGCGCCTCAGGGCCCGTCGCCCGGCCGCACGACGCGACGGACGCGGAGGACCGCCTTGCGGGACGGGACGTCGGTGTAGACGAGCGCCCCCTGGGCGCCCTGGTCGATTTCCGCCGCGTTTGCCTCGTCGGTGTCGATGTGCATTTCGAGCACGAACTTGGGGCTGACACGGATGAGAACGTCGCCGAACGTCAGATCGCGCGGGCCGCCGCTCACCTCGACCTCGACCTCGTCGCCGTCCTTGACGCCGTAGGCCTCGGCGTCCCCGGGCGCCATGTGGACGTGGCGCTTCGCGCAGATGAGGCCCTCGGCGAGCGAGACGCGGCCCTTGGGGCCCTCGAGGACGATGGCGGCGGAGCCCTCGGTCTTGCCGGAGTCGCGGATGGGCGCGTCGACGCCCAGCTTGAACTCGTCGGTGCGCGATACCTCGACCTGGTCTTTCGGCCGGAACGGACCGAGCAAGCGGACGCCGTCGATGCGCCCGCGCGGCCCGATCACGTTCACTTTCTCTTCGCAGGCGTACTGGCCCGGCTGAGAGATGTCTTTGAGGCGCGTCGGGGTCGCCTCGGGCCCGAAGAGCGTCGCGAACGTCTCCTTCGTGAGGTGCAGGTGGCGCGCGCTCACCGCGATGGGGATAGGCCGAGGCGTGGTGGTTCGCTGCTGCTCCTTCACCAGCTGAACCGCGACGCGGGCCATCGCCAGCTCCTCGTCGGTCTTGATCGCGAACGCCGCGATGCGAGCGTGATCGGGGGTCAGCTTGGCCACCGGCGTCGCCGGCGACACGTTGGCGGCGGCGTTTCGATCCTCATCGAGCACGAGGCCGAGGAAGTCGAAGCGCTGCAGGATCCGCTGCCGCATGCTCGCGCTGTTCTCGCCGATGCCGCCGGTGAGGACGACGGCGTCGAGCCCGCCCATCGTGGCCGCATAAGCGCCGATGTACTTGCGCACCCGATGCGAGAACACGGTGATGGCGAGGCGACACCGATCGTCACCCTCGGCGGCGCGGCGCTCGATGTCGCGCAGATCGTTCCCCGCGCCCGAGAGCCCGGCGAGGCCGCTCTCGCGATTCAGGCAGCGATCGATGCGCGCGTGATCCCACCCGGCCGCGAGCAGCGCGAGGACTACGCCCGGGTCGATGTCGCCCGACCGCGTGCCCATGACGAGCCCCTCGAGCGGCGTCATGCCCATGCTCGTCTCGGTGGAGTGGCCGAGCTCGACCGCGCAGGCGCTCGCCCCGTTGCCGAGGTGGAGGGTGACGAGGCGAAGCTCGTTCAACGGTCGCCCGAGCGCGGCCGCCGCCAGCTCGGCGACGTACGCGTGCGAGGTGCCGTGAAAGCCGTACCGGCGGATGCCGTGGCGAGCCGCTAGCTCGGGGTCGATCGCGTACGTCGTGGCGCGCCGGGGCATGCGCGCGTGGAACGCGGTGTCGAAGACCGCCACGTGCGCGAGGCCGGGCAGCGCCTGGCGCGCGGCCCGGATACCGGCGAGGTTCGCCGGGTTGTGAAGCGGCGCGAGGGGAATGGAGGCTTCGATCGCGCGCTCGACGTCGGCGTCGATCAGCACGGCGCCGGTGAAGCGCTCGCCGCCATGCACGACCCGGTGCGCAACCGCCGTCATGGGGTGATTGCGCGCCCGATCGAGCACGCTCGCGACCGCGCTCTCGTAGGTGGTGCCGGCCTCGCCGACGCGCTCGATCTTCATGTCGAACAGCGCCTCGCGGGTCGCGGGGTCGACGAGGCGCGCCTTGAGCGTGGAGGAGCCTGCGTTGAAGACGAGGACCGACATGGTCACGACCGTTAGCACAGCTTGGAGGGCGCGATCGGTGTGCCAGCGCTCTCGCCGGCAGGTCGCAGGCGCGGGTGACCCAGGTCAGCCGTCCGGGGCGGGGCCCGGTGCGGGCGGTGCGCCCCGGCTTCGAAGTGGAGTGATCGCCGAGACCGACTCGTGGCTCGCCGGCGCTACGCGGCGCCGTGTTCCATGGGCCCGAACCGAATCGGAACGAACCCGTCGAAGCGAAGCTCCTGGACGAAAGGCATCTCCCTCCACATGAGCTGGTAGCCGCGAGTCCACCGCACCCCGCGGACGCGCCGCTGCCAGCGTGCAGCCTCGTCGTCGGTGCTTTCGCGGCGCGGGAGCGCGTGGCCCGAGAGGCGCGCGGCGACGAGCCGGTCGAACCGGCCGCGCAGGAGCGGGCCCAACCAATGTGAGACGCTCCCGTCGACCAGTAGCAGTTGAAACCTGCCGCCGCGGTCGAGCACGCGAGGCAAACGGCCGGTGAACTTGGGGTGGTAGTAGCCCCGCGGCTCGTCGCGAGCGAGCACGATGGAACCGATGGGGGTCACGTGCGGCTCGCCTTCGGCGGTGACGGTCGCGAACGCGCCGAACATGACCGACTTGGACAGCTCGTAGATCGCGGGCCAAGCCGTGCGCAGGCCGCTCTCGCAGCGCGTTTCCGTGGCAGGGGTGTCCATACGCCTCCGTATGGTAGAGGTGTGGGGCCGGCGCTGGAACGAGTCAATACGGTGGCGTATGGTCAGCGGATGACCTCGGACAAGCCCCGCAAGAACCGAGCGGACTGGATCAACGCGGCGCTCGGGGCTCTCGCCGAGGGCGGCGTGGAGTGCGTTCGGGTCGAGCCGATCGCCGAACGGCTCGGGGTTACCAAGGGCAGCTTCTACTGGCACTTCTCGCGGCGCGAAGATCTGCTCGAGGCGATGCTCGACGCCTGGGAGAGAGCGGGCACCGACGCCATCATCGAGGAGGTCGACGCGCGGGGAGGGAGCGCCGAGGACCGGCTGCGGCGCCTCTGGAGGCGAACCTCTGGCGAGGACGGGCTCGAGGTCGAGATGGCGGTCCGCGACCTGGCTCGCCGCGATCCCGCCGTCCACGCGCGGGTTCGCCGTGTCGATGATCGCCGCGTCGCGTATCTCCGCGGCCGCTTCCTCGAGCTCGGCCTCGACCCGGCGTTGGCCGAGGCGCGTAGCCTCCTCGTCTACTCGCTCCTCCTCGGGAACCACTTCATCGAAGCCAGCCACGGGCGTCTGTCCCGAGGCCGCGTGATCGAGCGTGCGTTGGCGGAGATCCTTCGCCCCTAGCGATGATGCCCGCTGCACCGCTTCTCGTCGTAGTAGGTTTGGTGAGCGCGCCGACCCGCGCCCACCCATGCCATGACGACAGAGCCTGAGCCGCCGCTGGCACCGAGCACAGAAGCTTCTCCAAGCGCGCCCCTCGCTGGGCAGTTCCGGCGGCCACCAGGGGCTCTAGCGGCCATGGGGCCTCCCACCGGCGGGGCGGCGCTCGCGCTCTGGCTCGGGGTGGTGTGCATGATCCTCGCGTTCGCGGGCAAGCAGCTCGCCGTCGATCTGTCGCTGAGCAGCGCAGGCAACATGTTGGAGTCGGACCGGCTGCAAGCAGAGCGAGCGGTCGAGCTTCGCGCGGTGGACACCGAGCTCGACGACATCGACCTCGAGATCGCGGCCCTCGACGTGCCCGGCGCGAAGCCCGACGACGGCAAGCTCGCCGATCTCCGAAAAAAGCGCGTCGAGCTGAACGAGAAGCTGGAAGTGCGAAGGCAGGAGATCCGCCGGGCCTACCAGCCCAGGATCCGAGCCGCGGAACGCGCGAGCGGCGAGGCCAAGGCGACCGGTCTGTCGAGCATGCAGACCGCCCTCTGGATGAAGCTCTTTCTCGACTTCATGAGGCTGGTCGGTGCGACGCTCGTGGTTCTGGCGGCGCTACGCATCACGTTCGACGACACGCAGAAGAGCGGCGCCAAGGCATACGCCTGCGTCCTCGGCGGCATCGCGTTCGTCTCGATCGCGATCGGCGGGCTCTACACGCTCCTCGGGTAGCGCGGCCGC
>CALKVR010000904.1 GCA_938004815.1 uncultured Polyangiaceae bacterium
GGTGATCCCATCTCGAACGTGGCCGCCGACCCGCCCACGCTCAGCGCGGCGAGCCAGGTGTGCAAGCTCATCAACGGCGTCAACCAAGAGGCCTCGACCCCGAACGCGACGCACACCCGCGCGAACGTGCTGGGGACGGACCTGGGTATTCCGGTGGCGCACGGGTCCGACCTGTTTCTCTTCTTCGGCGACACGGTGGGCTACAAGGTGATCTGGCCCTTCTCGGAGTCGGTGCCCGATGCTGTCGGTTTCGCGGCCGACGGTCGGGCCGCGGTCGCGGCTGACCCTTCGGTGCTCTGCGACGGGCTTCGTTTCTTGCGCGTGGCGCCGGGGGCGAGCGCGGGCCCGCTCGCCGACCCGGCGATCGAGGCCGACTTCGCGGCCGGCGCCATGTACCCGCCGAGCGGCCACGATCTGTCGGAGTACATCAAGAACCCGGCCGGCCCCATCGGCCAGAACGCGTTTCCGGCGTTGCCCGGCAGCTTCGAGGTTCCGTCGGGCGCCTTCTCGCACGGCGGCTCGATCTACGTGTTCTACACCACCGTCCAATCACCGAACGCGCTCGCGATGAAGGCGTCTTATCTGGCGAAGTGGCCCACGCCGTCGACGGCGGGCACGCCCAACTACGACATCATCCACCGCGTCGACGAGCGTTTCTCGGGCCCGGGCCCGCTTGGTGGGAACTTCATCAACATCGCGGCGCAGCCGAGCGGCGCGTACGTCTACCTCTTCGGGACGGGTGCGTACCGTGAGAGCCCCGTCCACCTCGCGCGCAAGCCCCTCGCCGCGCTCGACGCAGCGGGCGGCTACGAGGTCTTCGACGCCGCCAGCCAGCAGTGGCTCGCCGCGCCCGCGACGAACGCGGCGCCCATCATCGCCGACGCGGAGTTCGGCGAGACGTCGGTCCGCTACTTCGCCGAGAACGGCGTGTGGATGTTCCTCGCCCACGGCGGTAGCCGCGTCGAGGCGCGCTTCGCCAACGAGCCCGAGGGCCCGTGGAGCAGCGCCATCACGCTCCACGACAACACCGACCCCGCGTTCTTGGCGCAGTACTGCTGCATCCCCGAGGGAACGTGCACCGGCGAACGCCTGTTCAACTGCAGCAAGGCGAGCTTCTACGGAACCTATCTCTTCCCTGATCTCGCGATCGACGCGACCGGGTTCAGCGTCACCTACACGATGTCGACGTGGGACCCGTACAACGTCGCCCTCTTTACCGCGCGGTTCGAGAACCCCTGAGCGCCTGTCGACGGCGGCGCGCCAGCAGCGCTCCGAGCCCGAAGAGCACACCGGCCGCGAGCCAGGGGCTCGATTGGCCGCTCACGGTGCAGTCGCTCGAGCCCGACGCGGGCGCGGCCGGCGCCGGCGTGTCGACGCACTTGGCGGCGACGCAGCTCTGACCGGCCGGGCAGGGCGAGTCCTCGTCGACGAGGCCGTCGCAGTCGTCGTCCAGCAGGTTGCACTCCTCGGCGCGCGGATCGCCGGGGACGCAGGTGTCGTCGGCGCACGTGAACGCCTCGCGCTGGCACCAGCCCTCGCCGCACCGGGGCCTCACGTACTCGTCTTTGCGCCCGTCGCAGTTGTCGTCGATGAGGTTGCACACTTCGGTGGCGCCCGGGTTGACCTGCGGGTCATCGGTGTCGCAGTCGCCGGGCTCGGCGGCGTAGTTGGGCGTCGGGACGCAGCCCATGATCGTCTCGCCGCTCTCGAGATCGGCGTTGCCGTAGTAGCCGTCGTCGTCGGAGTCGGGATAGAGCACGATCGGGATCGCGTCGTCGTCGACGATGCCGTCACAGTCGTCGTCGACCTGGTTGCAGTACTCGATCGCGTCTGGATACGTGGTGTCCTTGGCGTCGTTGCAGTCGCCGCCAGCGGCGGCGTAGCCGGTCGGGATCGCGTCGGCGCAGTGGGTCAACGGGTCGGCGGTGTCACCGTAGCCGTCGCCGTCGAAGTCTTCGAAGTACGTCGCGGGAGCGCAGCCGTACACGAAGTCGAACGCCCCGCTGTTCGCGCTGTCGCCGCCCGAGTTGCCGTTGCCGTCGGCGACCAGGGTGGAGACGTCGAAGCGAACGGCGCCGGGGCCGGGCGGTGCCGTCCAGGCGAAGCTGAATGACGCGGCCCCACCCGAGAGCGGCTTCGGCGACGTGTGGGTGAGGCCTGCAGGGACCGCGCCGAGGCCTTGGCCGCCCAGCACCCCCAACGTGCCGGCGTTGGCGGCGATGAAGACCCCCGCCTCAGCCCCGAACCCCGGCGCGATCGTGACCGTGACGGTGATCGCGTCGCCGGGGGAGAAGCTCGCCGGGTTGGTTCCGACGGAGATGGCGTACGCGCTCTGTTTTCCGTGACAGCCCAGGCAGCCGGGGCGCGGCTGCCCGGCCGAGTGCGCGCGCGCGACCGTCGGGAGCGCCGCGATGGCGGTCGCGGCCGAGACGGCGAGCCACGAGCGGGAGCGCATCCACGACCGATAGCAGATCGGGCGTGCGCCGTGACGCGATGGATCCGCGGGCAGGATCTTGCGTAGCGCAGCGCCTTGCCTAGCCGAAAGAAGCGTTTCGCGCGAAACTCTCGGGGGCGAGCATGGTCCAGCTTTCGCAGATTCCGCGCGAGATGAACGCCGAAAGGAGCCGCTGATGTCGCAGGCTTGGCCCGGAGGCGGGGGCTTGCTGCCCGGCGGTCCGCCGCTGCCGCCGTATCAACCTCCGAAGCCGAGCTCGGGCGCGGGTCGCGCGCTGAAGCTCGCGCTCTTGATCGGGCTCCCCCTCGTCGTCCTCGGCATGGGCGCGATCGGCGGGTTCGCCTACCTGCTCTTCAAGTCGACTGTGGGGCCGCGCGACGCCGCTCACGCCTTCTTGCGCGATGCCCGCAAGGGCGACTGGGACGCGGCGTACGACAGGATGAGCCCCGGCTATCAGGACCGCGTCTCGCGCGGCGACTTCGAGGCCGATATCGAAGCCGATGCCCCCGATGCGGCCGAGAGCGACGACGCGACGTTCCACAGCACGAGCATCAGCGGCAGTGTCGCGTGCCTGTCGGGCTCGCTGTCGCCCAGCAACAGCGCCGTCTTCGTCCAGGTGAACGCCAAGGGGAACGGCTGGGTGATCGAGCGGTTCGGCTCGCAGCCCACGCCAGTCTGCGCCCACCGCTGATCGCGTCAGGTGCTCGCTGGCGTGGAGCTCCGGCCAGTGAGGGGCGGCAGCGCGAGGCGAGCGATCTTCTTCGCGACGCTCCAGAGCTGCCCGCCCAGCGACCCGGTGTTGTAGGCGACGCCGTACTTCTCGCAGATCGCGCGGACCTCTCGACCCATCTCCGGGTATCGGTGGGCGGGGACGTCCGGGAACAGGTGATGCTCGATCTGGTGGCTCAGGTGCCCGCTCATGAAGTGAAGCAAGCGGCCGCCCTCGAAGTTCGCCGAGCCCGCGAGCTGCCGCTGGTAGAACGCGCCGCGTGTTTCTCCATCGAGCACCTGGGGCTCGAACGTCTCGGTGCCATCGGGGAAGTGTCCGCAGAAGATGACCGCGAACGCCCAGACGTTGCGCACCAGGTTGGCGACGAGGTTGCCGGCGAGGACATGGAGCGCGAACGGCCCGGCGAGCAACGGAAAGAGCACGTAGTCCTTCAAGAGCTGCCGGCTCGCCTTGCGGACGACGCCGCCGATCTTCTCGCGGTCCTCGTCCGTGCGCTCGCGAGGCTGCGCGATGTAGCGCCGGAGGTCGACGTCGTGCGCGGCGACGCCCCACTGAAAGAGCACCGCGAGGGCGACCGCGTAGAGCGGCTGGAAGAAGGTCCACCTCGTCCACGGCTGCGCGTCTTCGACACGGAGCAGCCGATAGCCGAGGTCGGCGTCGACGCCCCGGACGTTGGTGAACGTGTGGTGCAAGTAGTTGTGCGAGTGACGCCACTGGTCGGCAGGGCAGACGCTGTCCCATTCGTACGTCGTGGAGGACAGCTTCGGGTCGTTGGCGAAGTCGTACTGTCCGTGGAGCACGTTGTGTCCGACCTCCATGTTCTCGATGATTTTCGAGGCGGCGAGGGCGGCCGTGCCCAGCACCCAGGCTGGCGGAAAGAAGCTCGCGAAGAGGAGCGCGCGGCCCGCTAGCTCGAGCGACCGCTGCCGGCGAATCGCCGTCCGGATGTAGCGGACGTCGCGTTCGCCGAGGTCGGTCCGGGTGCGATGGAGGAGGGCGTCGAGCTCGGCGCCAAAGGCCTCGAGATCGGCGGCAGAGAGTCGTCTGGCGGTGTTCATGAGGGGCACCCTTCGTCAGAGGTCGATGGCGACGCCGGAGACCGGCGCGCTCACGCAGAGCTGAATGTCGACGTCGGCGTCGCTGGAGAGCGCTCCCGTGCGCAGGTCGCGGGTGGTGCCCGAGAGCTTTCGGCACGTGCAGGTGCGACAAATGCCCAGGCGGCAGCCCGATGGCGGGTTGAGCCCGCTCGCTTCGGCAATCGCGAGCAGCGAGCCTGCGCCGCGGGCACGCCTGCCCGAGCGAGCGAACCTCACCTCGGCGTCGGTCGGTACGTCGGCGGCTGGTTCGAGCGAGAAGCGCTCCACGCGCACGCGCGCCGCCGCGTCTCGGGCCGCGAACGCGGCGGTGACGGCGGCGATGAAGGGCGGGGGGCCACAGACCCATGCGTCGTGGTCCTCGAAGTCCGGCACCAGCTCGGCGAACGTCTCCGCGACGAAGTCGCCGGTTCGAACCTCCACGCGCAACGGGTTGCGGGCCGCGCCCGCGAACCGCGAAAGCTCTTCGCGAAAGATCACGTCTTCGCTCGAGCGCGCGTAGTGCACGAACGTGATCGCGTCGTCGTGGCCCGCGGCCGAGAGGGTGCGGAGCATCGACATCAGCGGCGTGATGCCGCTGCCCCCGCTGAGGAGGAGCGTCCGCTCCGGCATGAGCTCGGGCAAGACGAAGTCGCCGGCCGCTTGCGACAGGGTGACGATGGTGCCCGTGAGCGCGCCCGAGACCAGGAGCGGCGTGACCGCGCCCCCCGGCCGAGCCTTCACCGTGATCTCGATCGCGCCGTCGGAGCTGCTCTCTCTGCTCGCGACCGAGAAGCACCGGGTACGCCGGACGCCGGCCACCTCGACGGTGAGCGCGACGTGTTGCCCCGCTCGGTGGCCGCGCCACCGGCCGTTCGGCTGGAGGACGAGCGTCGCGGTGTCGTGCGTCTCGGGGCGGACCGCGACGACGCGTGCGCGCACCTCGCGGCTCGAGTGGAGAGGATTCGCGATCTCGACGAAGTCGTCGATCGCGCGTGGATAGGTGAGCGCGGCGAGGAGCCGCGAGGCGAAAGCGATCATGGAAAAGGCCTCCCAGCGGCGGCGGGGGAGCCCCAGCCGTCGGTCGTGGTCGTCGTTCGAGACGGGCGGCGCGCGCGCAGCCGGTTAGCTCGGTTGCTTTTTCTTCGCGCGCTTGCGCCGCGACAGGACGGCGGCGGCGCCGGACTCGGTCGCCTTTTGCATCGCCCGCTCCATCTCGCGGGCGAAGACGACCCGCACCGCGTCCAAGCTGACGGGGCGGAGCTCGCCGTAGGCTTGGTCGACGTCCTCACCGAGCGCGTCGGCGTTCTTGAGGAAGTAGCTCGTGATGTCGTCGGCGAGCCGGCCGAGGTGCTTGTTCAGGAGCTTGAACGCGGCCTGCACGTTCTCGATCGGCATGCCCACGCGCTCGAGACGGAGCGCCAGCGCGAGCAGAGCGGGGCTGTCGACCAAGTATGCGTCGCCGCGTCGGGTGACGAGCTCGAGCCGCACGAGGTCGCCGAGGAGGCCCGGCCGGCGCCCGGCGAGCTCGGCTTGGAGCTCGTCGGCGGTGATCACCCGCGGTCGATCGCCTGCCCAAGGCGACGAGAGCTGATCGTGCGAGCCGAGCCACTCTTGGAGCGAGAACTCGCCCTTGGCCGCTTGCTCGAGCACGTCACGGATCGCTTTGATCTGGAGCCCGCGGTCTTGCAGCGTCGTGATCTGTGCGAGGCGGTCGACGTGCGCGTCGCCGTAGTACGCGACGCGGCCCTTGATGACGGGCTTGGGCAGCGCGCCCATCGATTGGTAGAAACGAATCGTGCGGCTGGGCACGCGCGTGAGGGTCGCGAGCTCGTCGATGGTGAGCTCACGCGCGTCGGCGGGCGGGGCGTCGCTCATGTCGGGCTGCGCCAGCATAGCCGGAAGCGGCAACGTATCTGTTACAGTCATGACGGTGACTGTATTAACCGTTACAGTTGCTGGTGTCAAGATGGCGAGCGGAGCGGCCTACTCGGGCTTCTTGCCCGAGAGCTGCCCCTTCCACCCCTTGTCGGTGTGGTCGAGGGTGAGGAAGATCTCGTGGAGCTTGGGGCCCGAGAAGCGAGCTTGCGCGCGCTGGCCGCTGGCGGGGAGGGCCGCGACCCAGCGAAAGCTGACGCTCTTCTCGACCTCTTCGAAGTTGCTCTTGCTCGCGTCGAAGCCCGAGAGCAGCTCGACCTTGGTCGGGCGCACGAGGCCGTCGGCGGGCCCGCACACGATCTCGAACCATCCCTGGAGCACTTTGGTCGAGCACTTCTGCTCGCCCGACGCCCGAACCGCGATCTCCTTTTCGAGCGCCGTAAACGCTTCGGCGCTGGGCGCCTCGGCGGCCGGCTGCTCTGCCGGGACGAGAGGGGCGGCCGACGCGGACGTCGCCGCGCTCGCCGACGCTGTCGCCGGTGCGGGAGCGGTCGCGGAGGAGGTGGGAGCAGGCCTGGCCGTCGGCGCAGCGCTCGCGGTCGTCGTCGTCGCGGCCGACGCCTGGTCCTTCGTGGGGGCGGCTTGATCGCCGCAAGCGACGAGCGAAAGGCAGATCGGGAGCGAGCGAACGGCGCTTCGGAGCGAGGGGGTGGGGCGCATGGCCGCGGATACTAGGTCACGCGCGGGCTCGGAGGGTGATGGCCTTTTCGGGGCAGGCCTTCACGCACTCGCCGCAGGCATCGCACGCGGCGGCGTTGGTCGCGTACGCCTGCTTACCGCCGTGGATCCAGAGCTTGAGGCGCGCGCCGAGGTGCAGCTGCGCTCGCTCTTCGAGCGATACGACGCCGATCTGAAACACGCTCTTG
>CALKVR010000905.1 GCA_938004815.1 uncultured Polyangiaceae bacterium
ACCTCCAGCTCGTCGTCGGGCATGTCGAGCACGTCGAGCGGCATGAACATGTGCGCGCTGCCCGACACGACGCTGCCGACCACGTGCGCCGAGGCCTGCCAGGACCTCTACGATTGCGGGCTGCTGACGTGCATGGGCTCCCAGAACTGTCCGGGCGCCACCGGCGACCCGATGGAGGAAGCAGCTCTCGTCGCCGGCTGCGAGCAGACGTGCGCCAGTCAGATGGTCCTCATCCAGCTGATCGATCCGGGCAGCTGCGACACGACGGTCCAGACGCTCTCGAATCTGAGCGCCGAGTTCGGTGACTTCTGTCAGAACGGTTTGCCGAGCTCCACTTCGAGCAGCTCGTCTTCTTCGGGCGCGTCATCGTCCTCTTCGGGCGGCAGCATGCTCTGCCCGCTCCCCGATACGACCGACCCGGTGAACTGTGTCGAGGCGTGCTCCGACCTCTACGACTGCGGCGCGCTCACCTGCAACGGCGGCGATATCTGCGCCGGCTTCGACGGCTCGGCCATGCAAAAGGCTCAGTTTGCGATGGTCTGCGAGCCGCAGTGCAACATGCAGCCACTCCTGGTCTCGTTCATCGACCCGTCCGACTGCGAGGGCACGGTCGCGACCATCTCCAACGCCAGCTCCCAGTTCGCCGACGCCTGCGCGAACGGCCCGCCCTGAGCGGCTCGGGCGGAGCCCTTATTTCTTGGCCGGGTCGGCCGCGTCGTACGCCCGGCTCACCTCGGCCGTCAGGTCGTTCTCGGGTGGCGAGAGCGGCACGGCCTGCTTCTCGATCACGAACTTGAACCGCCGCTGAGCCGCTACGTCGCGCAGCACGCGCTGCATCTTCTGCACGATGGGCGCGGTGAGCGCGGCCTCGCGCTCCTTGAGCTCGGTCTGGAACCCCTGGAACGCCGCCTGGAGCGCGTTCGCCTTGGCCTGCCAGTCGGCCGCGCGTCGCTTCGCCTGGTCGCTCGCCGGGTTGAGCTTCTGGATGGCTTGCTGCTCGGTAGCCAGCGCTCGCTGGCGGTCGTCGAGCTCCCTCTGCCGGTTCTCGAACAGAACTTTGAGCTCGGCCTGGGCGCGCAGGCCGTCTTCGGTCGAGAGAACGGCGGCCTGCATGTCGACGACGCCGATCGTCTTCCAGAAGGCGTCGGGATCGTAGCCTGGCGACGCGGGCCGGAGCTGCGGCGCGCGGGGCGAATCGCCGCTCGCGATATCGTCGCCCGTAGGCGCCGGGTTGCTCGCGGGCTGCCCCTTGCCGGACGCGCATCCAAGAGCCGAGACGAACGCCAGTGGCGCGAGCTGGATCACGAGCCATCGCATGCCGCGGATGCTATCAGCTCACCCGCGGCGAGCTGATAGGATGCGCGCGCCGATGCACGAGGCCCGGGCAAGCACGCGATGAGACGCTTCGCCGCCGTCTGGGGGTTCATGGGGGTGTTCGGGCTCTGCGCCGAGGCCGTCTGGCGATTGTGGTCGCACGCGAAGGGCGCGCTCACCGCCGAGCTCGATGCCGTGCAAGTCGCGGTAGCGGCCGCGTGGATGGCGTTCATGGGCGTCGCCGAGGGATACCGCGGCTTTCACAAGAAGTTCTCGCCGCGCGTCGTCGCTCGGGCCGCCTACCTCGCCGAGCACGCTCGGCCCATCGATGTCGCCCTCGCGCCGTTGTTCTGCATGTCGCTGTACGGGGCGTCGCGTCGCGGGCTCGTCGTCGCGCGCGTTCTCGTCGCCGGCATCGTGGTGCTCATCGTCACCGTGCCGTACTTGCCTCACCCGTGGCGTGGCATCGTCGACGCGGGCGTGGTGCTGGGCCTGGGCATCGGCCTTTGCAGCATGGCGTACTTCGCGGTGCGCGCGCTCATGGGGTCAGGGCCGGCGATCGACCCGGACCTACCTCGTCCGGAAGAGACGGCTCGGTGAGATCGAGCTCGCGCCACTTGCCGGACCGGAAGCGCAGCCAGAGGACGAGCCCGAGCACGGCCATGTAGGCGACCAGCCAGATCGTCGCTGCGCCCTCGCGCCCCCCGAACCATCGAACGGTGATCCAGACGCCGGGAAAGAAGAACCCCCACGCGACGAGCCCGCGCGCGATAGAGCAGAACGCGGTGTCGCCGGCGGCGCGCAGCGCCTCGGCGAACGTGTTCACGACCGCGTCGAAGAGCTGCCAAGTCGCCGACAGACGGAGGATGAGCGCGCCCGCGACGAGGAACGCGGGGCCCGCCTTCGCGAAGGGCAGGAGCAGCAGGGTGGGGAAGAGCAGATACAGGAGGCCCACCGCGCCCTGCCACGCGGCCGTCGTCTTGAGGGTGAGCCGAACGGTCCGCGGCACGTCGCCCTTGGCTCCCGCCCCGATCGCTTGCCCGACGAAGATGGCGCCCGCGCTCGCGACGCCGAAGGCCGGCATGAAGCTCACCGAGTTGATCTGGAAAACCGCCAGCATCGCGGCGAGCTCGCTCGTGCCGAGGCTCGCGACCACCACGTTGATGAACAGGATGAAGGCCGCAAATTCGATGAACCAGTTGAGGCCGGAGGGCAGACCAAAGCGCACGAGGGCGCGCATCTCTGCGAATCGCAGCGGGGTCGACCGTCGCCCGGCCTCGGGGACGCCGACGCCCCGCAGGAAGCACGTGAGGAGCACCGCGAACGCGAGCACGGTGGCGATCGAGCTCGCCGCCGCCGCGCCACGTACACCCATCGCCGGCGCGCCGAGCTTGCCGAAGATGAGCACCCAGTTGAGCGCGACGTTGAGGACCATCGCGAAGATCTGCGCCAGCATGGGGAGCTTCACGTTCCCGAGCCCCGCGTAGTAGTTGCCGATCGCCTCGAGCCCGACCACCGCGCCGCCGCTGAGGAGCCGCAACGCGAGGTAGTCGACCATCAGCGCCGCGACGTCGGGCGGATAGCTCGTCTGCGCCAGCACGGCGGGGACGAACGGGATCGCCAGCATGGAGAGGAGCTGCGCTACGAACGCGACCCCGAGCCCGTAGAAACCGTACCGGCGCGCGCCCGCGAGGTCGCCCTTGCCGGTGAGCTGGGCCGCGAACGACGACACGATGAACACGACCCCCATCGGGAGGATGAAGAGCGCGAACGCGTTGTGGCCGCCGGCCGACGCGGCTCCCAGAGCCGTCTCGCCCAGCTGCGCCACCATCAGCGCGTCGGCGGTACCGATGACCACTTGCGCACTGCGTTGAACGACGATCGGCCAGGCCAGCCCCAGGAGCTGGCCGAGAGACGGGCGCGTCACGACGTTCACCGACACGCCAGCGGTCATAGCCGCCAGGGACGGCGCGCGCACGCCCGCCTGACCGTTCGAGGGCCGAAAGTCGTGACGAAACAGTGATGTCCGCCACCGCCCGCCCGTTGTAAACCCGGCCCCCCCACGATGTGGCGTCGGTGCTTCTTGTTCCTCGTCCTCTCGATGGGCGGGTGCACCGCGAGCTCGGACTACATGCGCGAGCTCGTCACGGTGCGGCCGCCCAAGCCGGTGAGCGATCGCGCGACCGTGGTGTTCGTTCGCCCGTCGAGCTTCGGTAGCCGCATGGTGGTCACGATCCTCGACGACAAAGGGCGGTTCATGGGTGACGCGCTGGCGTCGACCTGGTTCGTCAGACGGGTCGAGGCGGGCGAGCACACGTTCATCTCCTGGGCCGAGAACACGAGCGCGCTTCGCGCGACCCTACTCCCGGGCCGGGTGTACTTCGTCGAGGTCGACGTGAAGCTGGGCGCCCTCTCGCCGCGCACGCACCTGCGCGCGGTCACGCGCGACGCGGCGACCTGGAGCGACCGCGACGAGTGGATCAGCGACGCGACCGAGCTCGCGGTCGACGCGCGCGGCGGGCAGGCCCACCTCGACAGCCGCAGCGACGAGGTCGAAGAGCGCATCCGCCGCGGGCGCGACGCGCTCGCACACTACACCCCAGCCGAGCTCGCCGTTCGGACGCTCTCGCCGCACGACGGCACCTGACGACCACGCATGAGACCCGCCCCCGAGCAGCTCGAATCTCTCTCGCCCAACGAACGGTTCACGTTCGAGCTCGGTGATTTCCTCGCCAGGCCGGCGCTCACGCCGGTGGGCAGCGCCTACACGACCGCGGTGATGGGCGCGCTCATCTGGTCTTGCGGCGGCAACCGCATGGAGATCGAGGGGCTCGAGAACGTCGCTCGGTTCGGCAAGAGCGACTCGTTCTTGGTGGTGGCGAATCACCGCTCGTTCTTCGACTTCTTCGTCATCTCGTACGTGCTCTATTTCAACACCGGCGTGTCGCGCCGCATGCTCTACCCGACGCGGAGCACGTTTTTCTACGATCACCCGGTGGGGACGGCCATGAACATGGCCATGAGCGCGGGGCGTATGTTCCCGCCCATCTTGCGCGACCAGAAGAAGCGTGACTTCAACAAGTACTCGCTCGAGCGCTGCATCGACGAGCTGCGCCGGCCGCGCGAGAGCGGCGAGCCGGGTACGGTGCTCTGCGTGCACCCCGAGGGCACGCGCAGCAAGGGTGACGACCCCCTCGCGTTCTTGCCCGCCCAGCCGGGCGCGGGGCGCATCGCGCTCGCGGCGCCGGTGACGATCCCGGTGTTCGTGCTGGGGATGTCGAACAGCCTCGGCACGGAGTTCGTGTGGAACTGGACGAACCCCAGGCCGCACAAGATCGCGGTCCGCTTCGGCGCACCCATCGATTTTTCGGATCTGCAGCCCAAGGCCGGCACGTTGCGGGCTCAGAAGCTCGCGGCCGACCGCTGCATGAGCGAGATCGCTATCCTCGCAAGGCGATGACCAGGGACGCGCCGCGCCTGTTGGCTGGCCGCTACCGGCTCGGCGCCGAGCTGGGCAAGGGCGGCATGGCGATCGTCTACCGTGCGCGCGACGAGCTCCTCGAACGCGACGTGGCGGTCAAGGTCGTCACCGATCAGACGAACCGCGAACGGTTCCTCTCGGAGGCCAAGCGCACCGCGCAGATCAAGCACGCAGCCGTCATCGAGGTCTACGACACCGGTGAAGAGGGCGCCGACGCCTTTTTCGTGATGGAGCTGCTGGAGGGCGAGACGTTGCAAGCTCTCCTCGCGCGCGAGGGCACGCTCGACCCGGCGCGCGCCGTCAACCTCGCGGCGCGGATGTGCGACGCGCTCGGCGCCTCGCACGCGCTGGGCATCGTCCACCGCGACGTGAAGCCCGCGAACGTGTTCGTGCGCGCGAGCACCGATGGGTCGACCGACGTCAAGGTCCTCGACTTCGGTGTGGCGAAGCGCGTCGATGGCTCGACGGTCGAGACTGACCCGGGCGTCATGGTCGGAACCTTCGCCTACATGGCGCCCGAGCAGATCAAGGGCGAGGACGTGGACGGTCGCGCCGATCTGTATGCCGTCGGGGTGACGCTCTTTCGCATGATCGCGGGGCGCCTGCCGTTCGAGCAAGAGAGCGCGGCGTCGCTCATCTTTGCTCATCTGAGCACTGCACCGCCGCGCTTGCCGGGCGCCGACGCCGACCCGCTCGTCGCCCGGGTCGGCGGCGTGATCCAGCGGCTCCTCTCGAAGTCGCGCGAGGAGCGGCCGGCCGACGCCGCCGCCGCGCGAGCCGCGCTCGTCGACGCGCTCGCGGGGGCGTCGGCGCCTGCCTTGTCGGGCGTAGCCGCCGAGATCGAGCCGATGGACTTCGAGATCGATCGCGGCCATGAGCCCCCGCCGGGCGCGATCCAGCCCGCCCGGGCGGTGCTGCCGATCCCGCATGCCCCGGGCGATTGGCGCAACCACCCGCCGGCGGGCGCGCCCGGGTCGCACAGCGCGCTCGCGAAGCGTATCCACGGCTCGCGTTTCGGCGCGATCCCCACCGCGCTGTCGAAGCGTGTCGCCGGCTACGGTCTGCTCCTCCTCGTCGTCCTCCCCGTCTTCTTCAACCCGCCGGTGGCGCTCCTGATCGTGATCGCGGTCCTCGCCGGCGCGGGGCTCGTCGCGTACGTCACGTCGCCGGAGCACTGAGCGCTCACCGTAGGCCGTAGCGCTTCACGAGGCCCAGCAGGTACGGGCGATCCATCTGGGCGCGCCGGGCTGCTTCGCTCATGTTCCCGGCGGTATCCGCGAGGAGCTTGGTCAGGTACGCCCGATCGAACGCCGCCACCGCAGCCGCCTTCGCGTCGCGGTAACGCGTCGGCGCGGCCGGCGGCCCGTCGGGCGCAGGCGGGCTGGTCGGCGAAGAGGGAGCCTCGAGCCCCGCCTCGGCCGGACCGAACGCCAGGACCCGCTCGACCGCACCGCGAAGCTCGCGCACGTTGCCCGGCCAGCTCGATGCCGTGAGCGCCTCGATGGTCGCGTCATCGAGCGCCGACTCGAGCCCCGTCAGCTCGCGCGCGAAGTGGCGCGCGAGATCGGCGATCTCTTCGGCGCGCTCACGGAGGGGAGGGATGGCGATGCGGCCGACGGCGAGGCGATAGTAGAGGTCGGCGCGGAACGCCCCGCGGTTCACCTCTTGGCGGAGGTCGCGGTTCGTGGCGGCGAGGACGCGGACGGGCGCGGCGATCTCTTGCTCGCCGCCCACGCGCCGGAACGTCTTGCGCTCGAGCACCCCCAGGAGGGCGGCCTGCGCCAGCAGCGGGAGCTCGCCGATCTCGTCGAGGAACACGCTCCCGTTCTCGGCCCGCTCGAAGGCCCCACGCCGCGCGCGCTCTGCGCCCGTGAACGCGCCCTTCTCGTGGCCGAACAGCTCGGCCTCGAGGAGCGTCGCCGGCAGCGCGCCGCAGTCGACGACCACGAACGGACCGTCCTTGGCGCTCGAGAGATCGTGAATGGCGCGGGTCACGAGCTCCTTGCCCGTCCCGGTCTCGCCCTGCACCAGCACCGGCGAGGTGAGCCGCGCCACTGCGCGAACCCGGCGCGCCACGTCACGCATAGCGTCGCTCGCGATCACCATCCCAGGCAGATCGGCGGCGCCGCTCGATGCCCCTGCCTCTGACACCGCCGCGTCGATGACGATGACCGAGTCGCCGATTCGAAGCTGCGTCCCGCGGGGAACGACCGCCCGCTCGATGCGGGCCGAGCCGAGGAACGTTCCGTTCGTGCTCCCCAGGTT
>CALKVR010000906.1 GCA_938004815.1 uncultured Polyangiaceae bacterium
AAGGAGGAGGACGAGGGCGGCGGGCCGCAGGGGGGTCACGTGTGGGATACGCCGAAGCGTGACGCCGCTGTTCCAGCGCGGGGCCGGTCAGAACGCGCTGTGGCCGGTGAGGCTCTGGCCGAGGATGAGGGTGTGGACCTCGTCGGTGCCCTCGTAGGTGAAGACGCTCTCGAGGTTCAGCATGTGGCGGATGACGGGGTACTCGAGGAGGATGCCGTTGCCGGCCAGGATGCTGCGCGCGGTGCGCGCGATCTCGAGCGAGATCTTCACGTTGTTCTTTTTGCAGAGCGAGACCTGGGCGGGGATGAGATCGCCCTTCTTCTCTTTCAAGCGAGCGAAGTGCACGGCCATGATCTTGCCCTTGGCGATCTCCATCGCCATCTCGACGATCTTGTGTTGCACGAGCTGCTTCGACGCGATCGGCTTGCCGAAGGCGATGCGCTCGTTGGCGTAGGCGACGACCGAGTCGAAGCAGGCGCGCGCGGCGCCGAGAGCGCCGAAGGAAATGCCGAAGCGCGCTTGGTGCAGGCACGAGAGGGGGCCGCGCATGCCCTCGACGTTCGGGAGCATGTTCGCCTCGGGGACGCGCACGTCGGTGAGGACGATCTCGCCGGTGGGGCTCGCGCGGAGGCTCATCTTTCCGTGCACGGTGGGGGTCTCGAACCCCTTCATGCCGCGCTCGACGACGAAGCCGCGGATGCTCTTCGGGTCGTCGCCGTTGGTCTTGGCCCAGACGACCGCGAGCTTCGCGACGGGCGAGCTCGTGATCCACATCTTGGTTCCGTTGAGGATCCAGTCGGAGCCGTCCTTTTTGGCGCGCGTCTTCATCGCGGCCGGGTCGCTGCCGGCGTCCGGCTCCGTCAGGCCGAAGCAGCCGATGATCTCACCGCGCGCCATGCCGGGGAGCCAACGCTCCTTTTGCGCCTCGGAGCCGAACTTGTAGATCGGGTACATCGCGAGGCTGCCCTGCACGGAAGCGAAGCTGCGCAGGCCGCTGTCGCCGTACTCGAGCTCCTCGAGCGCGAGGCCGTAGGCGGCCGGCGACATCCCCGCGCAGCCGTATCCCTTGAGCGACGCGCCGAGGAGGCCCATCTCTGCCATCTCGGGGATGAGATCGGTGGGGAACTCTTCTTTCGCGAAGAGATCGGCGGCCCGCGGCAGGTAACGCTCGCGAACGAAGCGACGCACCGTCTCGGCGACGAGCTTTTCTTCTTCGGTGAGCAGGTGGTCGACGGCGATGAGATCCGCGAGGCTGACGGCGTCCGGCATGGTGCGCGCGGTCTTAACCCTCTTCCCCCCAGCCGACAATCTGTGGCCTCGGAGCTGAACTTGGCCCGCCCGTGCCCGCCTTGGTAGCGCGTGAGGCGTGCGCGCGATCGGGCACGTCGTCCTCGTTCTCCTCGCTGGTGTGACCGCCAGCTGCGTCGACGCGCCCGCGGCGGCCTGGACCGCCGGCATCCGCCTGAGCGCGGGTAGCTTCGAGGCGCCGCCCACGCTCGCCCCGCTCGCGTTCGACGCCGCTGCCATTCCCCGGCCCGCACCCGCGCCCGCGCCCATCGCGGCGGCGCCGGAGCCGATCCCCGCCGAGCCCGACGAAGCGTCGGGCCCCGATTGGGAGATGGAGGGCGCCGCTGCCGACGCCGCCGCCGAAGCGGACGCCGAGGCGGACGTGGATAGCGAAGTGGATGACGAAGTGGACGCCGAAGCCGACGCGAGCGCCGACGATCCGCGCGCCGACGCCGTCCTCGCCAGCACCGCGCGCGAGACGTGGATCTTCTCCGAGCCGCGCCGCAAGAGCCGGCGGATCGGGTACTTGCGCGCGGGCGCGAGCGTGCCGCGATCGCGCGAGGCCGTGTCGCACGCGGGGTGCAAGGGCGGCTGGTACGAGATCGAGCCGCGCGGGTTCGTGTGCCGCGGCAAGAACGCGACCCTCGATCGCTTCCACCCCGTCGTCGAGGCGTCGAAGCTGCGCCCGCGCAAGGACGGCTTGCCCTACGACTACGCGATGTCGCGCCTGCCGACGCCGCCGCTCTACGCGCGCGTGCCGACCGAGAGCGACCAGGCGCGGTACGAGCCCGACCGGCGCTACCACCAGAAGAAGCTCGCGAACCTGAAGAAGGACCCGGCGTTCGTGCCGTTGCCCGAGCCGGGACCGATGCCGCCGGTGCTGCTCTACGGGCGGTCGGCCCCGGGCCTCTCGGACGACAAGCCGCGGTCGCCCGACGCGGTGCAGCTCGGTCAGGCGCGCGTGCGCTCGGGCTTCGCGCTCCTCGGCCAATTCGAGGAGGCGGATCGACCCTTCGGGCTCACCACCGACCTCGCCGTCGTGCCGCTCGACCGCATGCGGTGGGTCAAGCCCTCGACGTTCCACGGCCTCGCGCTCACCGAGGAGATCACGCTGCCTGTCGCTTTCGTCATGAAGAAGCGCGCGACGCGCTACGAGGAGCAGGACGGCGGCCGCATGAAAGCGGGCGACACCCTGGGCTTCCGCGAGGCCATCCCGCTCACCGGTCAGCGCGCGAAGGGCGGCGCCTACCTCGAGGCGCGAGACGGCAGCTACGTCCGCGCCGAAGACGTCCGCACCGTCGGCGCGATGTCGCGCGTCCCGAGCTGGGCCAAAGAGGGGCGCCGCTGGGTCGACGTGTCGATCCTCGAGCAGTCGCTCGTCGCCTACGAAGGCACGAAGCCCGTCTACGTCACCCTCGTGTCGACCGGCGCCGACGGCCTCGGTGATCCCAAGAAGACCCACTCGACCATCCAGGGCGTGTTCCTCGTCCACACCAAGCACGTCACCGTCACGATGGATGGCGACGAGGCCGGCGACGAGTTCGATCTCCGCGACGTGCCCTTCGTCCAGTACTTCACCGAGGGCTACGCCCTCCATGGCGCCTACTGGCACGACGACTTCGGCACCCCGCGCAGCCACGGCTGCATCAACCTCGCCCCCCTCGACGCGGCCTGGCTCTTCTCGTTTACGACCCCCGACGTGCCCGACGCGTGGCACGCGGCCCTGTCGCTGAAAAAGGGCACCGTCGTCTACACGCACCCCTGAGGGGCGCACATCGCCGCTCGGTGAGCCGAGGCTCAAAGGAGCGTGATCGCATCCCGTAGGGCATCGCATGCAGCCCGACGCGAAGAGCGCGATGCCCAGCCTGGCCCTGCCGATCGCCGCGGTCGGCGCGGTCGCCGCGATGTCCGCCGTGCTCTGCTTCGGTGGGTCCTGGGACGCGGCGCGAAACGCTTACCACCCTGCCGCGCCGCCCATCGCGGGCGCGGCCGTCGGGCTCGCGCTCGGGCTCGTCCTTGACCGATGGCGCGTGCTCGCCAACGATCGGCCGGCGGCGGCGCTCTTCCGCGTCATCCCCGCGCTGCTCGTCGCCGGGGGGCTCGTCGGCGCGTTGCTTCTGATCATCGCGGGGCTCGACGGGTGGTACGCGCGGTTCTTCGTGGCTGGCGGCTCTGGGGCCGCTCTGGTCTTCGCGCCGAGCTGCCTCGTCGTCATGCGCGCCAGCGCGCGTGCGGGTCGCGCGCGCCTGGGCTCGCTCGTCGCAGCCGCCGATCGCCAGACCGTCGTCAGCACCACGGCGGCCGCGATCGCCGTCTCCACGCTCGCGGCGGTAGGGGCCCACGCGTCGCAGACGGCCCTCGCGCGCGGCCTGATCGTCGGCGTCGCGGGCGTGGCCGCCCACCTCGTCCTCGCGCTGCTCCTTCGCGATCACCTGCTCGCCCGGCGCCTCGAGCGCACCGCCAGCTCGGAGCTGGAGGCTGGGGCGGCCCACGACGACGCAACGCGCGCGCGCATCGACGTCGGTTTGGGGAGCGGGACGTGGCTCGCCCCGCACCGAGCGCCCGCCTACCGCAGCGCGACCCGCGGCGAAGTGCTCCTGCGGGGCGACATCGACGCCGCGCGGGCCGCGCTGAAGGGCGAACGCAACCGACGCCTCCGCTCGCTAGCGGTCGTCGTCGCCGTGCCCCCCATCGCAGCCGCTCTCTGGGCGGCGCAGATCATCGCGGTCGAGCGGCCGCCAGCCGCTCATTCGAGCGCGATGACCACCCCATCGACGTCGCACGGCCGCGTGGCGGCCGTTCAGCGCGGAAAGGAGCGCGGTGCGACGCACGACGCAAACGTGCAGCCCGCGGCCGCGGCGATCGGAACCGTCACGCAGCCGAAGACGACCGAGATGGCGAGGCCGAACACGATCGCGTCGACCGGCCCGGCGCCCATGCCGACCATCGTGAGCGCCGCCGTGAGCGGGACGGCAGCCAGCGCGAGCGCACCGAGCGTGAGCACGCGGTAGCGGCGTAGCGTGCCCGCGAGCGCCCCGATGCCGGCGCCCAGAGCCGCGGCCCAGGCCGACGCGCGCGCCGCGACGCCGACGAAGACCTGTGTCCCCGCGGTGTCGCCAGGCTCACCACCACGCGCCAGCGCCAGCCACGTGCCGAAGAAGAGCAACGCACCGAGGGCGCCCACGCCCGCCCCGAGCGCCGCGCCCGCTACTTTTCCGCGAAGAAGCAACCTCATGTGAATTATGATAAACATGTTTACTTAAATGACAAGAGGCGATGAATGGCGATGAAGAAGCGCGCAGGTGCTCGACGCGGCCGGCCGCCTGGGACGACGGAACAAGGCGAGGCTTCGCGGCGGCTCCTCTACGAGACGGCGGTGCGGCTGATCAGCGCGCGCGGCTACGAGGCGACCACGCTCCGCGACATCGCGTCCGAGGCCGGCGTCAGCCCCGGCCTCTTGTATCGCTACTTTCCGAACAAGCGCGCCGTGGTCCTCGCGCTCTACGACGAGCTCTCACAGGCGTACGGTCACCGAGCCGAAGCGTTGCCCGAGGGGGCGTGGCCGACCAGGTTCCTCGCCGCTTTGCGAACGAGCTTGGCGGTGCTCGCGCCGAAGCGGGAGGCGCTGCGCGCGCTCTCGGGTGTCCTGGTCGGCGCTGGGAGCGAAGGCCTCTTTGCAGAGTCGACGTCGTTCTCGCGCCGGCGCGTTCAGGCCGTCTTTGCGCGCGTCGTCGACGGCTCCACGAACCCGCCCGACCCCACCACCGCCCGAGCCCTCGGCCGGCTCCTGTATTTGGCGCATCTCGGCGCGCTCCTCTTTTGGTTGCTCGACGCCAGCGAGAGCCAGAGCGCGACCGACGAGCTCCTCGATGTCGCCGAGCTCGTTTCCACGTGGTTGCCCGTCCTGCTCGCCACCGATGCGGCGGCCACCCTCGTGGTCACGCTGGACGAAATCGTCGCGCTCGCGCTCTTCGGCGAGGCAGAGAGCTGATGCGCGGCCGCGTGGTGGCCGCTCAGGGCTGATGACTACTTCTCGGCCTCGGGCGGCGGATCGGGGGCGAACGCGAGGGCGTAGCGGACGGTCTGTGGCGCGTCCTGGGCGCCGAACTCGAGCGTCTTCATGATGTCGACGACACAGGAGACGACCTCGGCGTCGGGCATGGTGGTGCCGGCGGCCGACTTGGCGTCGGAGACGCGCCCGGTCTCGGCGACGGTCATTTTCACCGCGATCGCGCCCTTGAGGTCCTTGTTGCGGGTGAGGCCCTCCTCGTAACAGGCGCGGAGCGACGCGCCGCGGTCGGCGACCACCTCTTCTACGCGGTCCTGCGAGATGCCGGACGCCAGGGGTACCGCCGCCAGGACGAGGGCCAAGAGGTGCATGGCGAGCACTGACAGCGGCCCCTCGCGAAGGTTCCCGGCCGCTCTCCGAGCGCGACGTGGTCAGCGGAGGAGGCCGCCGAGGATGCCGGACCGGGCCAGGGCCCACCAGCTGGTTGGGTGGCGGGCTACCGCCGCGAGGAGCACGGTCGGGTCGAAGTAGCTGGCGCGCTCGAGCGCCAGGCCGTCACGCACGATGAACCGATCGACGAGCGGCCACTCGACGACTTCGCCTCCGACGGTCCCGCGAAGCCGCAGCTCGATGAAGATCGTGTCACCCGACGCGCTCCATCGGTCGACGAAGCCTCTCAGGTCCGGGATGGCGGCGAAGATCTTGGCGAACGTGGCCTTGGCGGCGGCGAGCCCACGCGCCGGGCGCGCGAGGAGCGGCTGCGCGAGGACGACGTCCGCGTGGAGGTGCTCGCCCAGCGCCTCGACCGACGGCGCAGCCCAGAAGCGCTCGAACCCGCGCACGAAGTCCTCGGCCGTGTGCATGGTCACGGCATGCATCGGTTCGAGCGGCGCGGCCATGACCCCGGAGGTCATGGTCGGATCGCGGGTCATGTCACGGCGCGGCGCGTGCGCCGCATCACGAGCAAGAGCAGGGCCGCGCCGAGGCCGTAGGACACCTCGCGCACGGGCGGTGCGTAGGTGTACTCGATGATCGGCTCTCGCCTCACGTCGCTCTGGTCTGCGCTCTTCGAGAAATAGAGGTCGGCGGGCGCGAGCCGGTAGGGCCACGGGTCCTCGAGCTCGGTGAGGTACCAGTCGCCTGCGGGCGGCGCGCCCAGGGCAAGGAGCTCGAAGAGGCGGTCGCGGCTGCCCTGCATGAGCTTGCCCGCCCACGCGACGCGCCCCGTCCACGGGACCTCTCTCGTCAGCTCGCCGTCGTAGCGACCGTCGGCGACGAAATAGATCCGAAGCAGTCGGTCGCGCGCGCCGAGCGCGGCCGCGCTCTCCTTGCTCTCGGGCTCTCGGTACGGAAAGAGGGGGCGGTCGGTCTGGAACGAGAGGCGCAGCGAGGAGGCAGCGATCCGCGATTGGTCGGCCCCCACGCCGTTGGCGCCCCCATCTTTGGCGACCCCGGGCTTGGCGACCTTCAGCGCGGTGATCTTCCACCCGCCGTCGACGTAGGGCTTCGCCCACGCCTCGACCTCGGGAGAGAACGCGTACCCTCGCGTCTTCAGCCAGTCGACGAGCGCGCTGGCGCTCGTGGCTTCGAGGACGACGGCGTCGAAGCCGGCCACCGTCTTTTCGTCGAGGACGGTCACCGGGGGCGGCGCCGCTGCTCCGGCGCGGGCCGCCGACTTCAAGCCGCCGGCGCAGCAGCCGGAGGTCTCCTCGGACGGCGCGCGTCGCTTGATGACCTCGGGCTCGGTGAGCCTCTGGAGAAACGT
>CALKVR010000907.1 GCA_938004815.1 uncultured Polyangiaceae bacterium
GGCGGGGTCCCGCGCCTCGACGGAGTCGAGGAACGCGCTGAGGACCGCGTTGGCGGGGGGCCCCTTCGGGCTGAGCGCCGACGCCGCTCGCTCGGCCAGCAGCGCCTCGCGACCCAGCGCGGCACGGTAAACGAAAGCCCGACCCTCCTTGGCTCGATTCACCAGACCCTTCTCGTGCAGTCGGTCGAGCACCGTCATGACGGTGGTGTAAGCGAGGGGAGGGCGACGGCGGAGCGCTGCGCCGACCTCGCGCACCGAGAGCCGCTCGTCGCTGCGCCAGAGCGCCTCGAGGATGCTCGTCTCCAGCTCGCCCAAGGACATGTGCCGTCCGGCCGCCATGCTCATGAACTACTACAGGCCGTAGTGGATGTCGACCTGCCGCTAGCCCGCGAGACGCGGCTCGTTCACAGACGGGCGCTCAGGGATAGACCGGCACCGCGACGGCGCCCGCGACGGGCATCGGTGCGACGTGGATCGTGTAGCCGAACACGCCGGTCGGGAGCGCGGCGCCGGGGGCGGTGTGCTCGATGCCCGAGAGATCGCGGAAGCGGATGTTCTCGACCGAGAAGGCGGGGACCTCGAGCGCGACAAAGGGCGAGGGCAGCTCGTCGTACACGTCTTCGAAGGCGTGCTCGGTCGAGCCCGAGAGGGTGAGCGTCAACAGCGATGCGGCGCCGACCTGGGAGGGGACGGCCCTGTCGTCGATGAGCACGCGCACCCCGACGTAAGGCGCGGCCACACCGTCGTCGTTGATGCTCGCGACGTAACCGTCAGCAGACCCCACGCCCAGCGTGTACGAGCGGCCGGGCTCGAGCGACAGCGGCCCGTGCATCTCGGCAAACGGGCGCCGCACGCAGGTGTCGTTCGTGTGGTAGCTCAGGATCGCGTCCTCGAGCAGGTCGGCGCTGGCGATCGGCGCGTAGTCGGTCGTGGCCGCGGGCTCGACGAGGTAGAACGCGAACGCCTCGCCCGTGGGGAGCGTCAGCGAGAGGATGTCAGCGGTCGTATCGTTCTTCATCCGGAGCAGTGCCGGACCGGCGCCCGGCCCGATCTCCGGCACGAACGAGACGTGGTACGCCGGCTCGATCACCGGCTCGGCGCCACCCGCGCCGCCGCCACCTGCGGTCGGCTCCGGCGGGGGCTCGCTCGGCTCGTCGTTGCCGCACGCGCAGACGACGAGCAAAGTAGCGAGAGCGCTGCACCGGAGCATCGTCCGAGCCTACCAGGCTTGACGCCGCCGGCCGAGTCCGGCGACATGGAGGGCATGAGGGCGCCCATCGTCGTGGCCATGGCAGCGCTCGGCTGGGGCTGCGCCGAGGAGCGCTCGTCCACCGACGGGAGCGGTCCGAGCAGCGGCAGCGCCTCCGGCCAAGGCGGCGAGGCGCCGGACCCGAGCGCGAACGTCGACGGCGACTGCATGACGCTCGCCGAAGAGCAGGCGATCGGCACCGACGATACCCTCGCCGACACCGATGGCGACGGCTTCGACGACTGCGCCGAGACGGCGTGCGTGAGCGATCCGGTCGACGCCGCAGAGAAGTGTTACCTGTGCGGGTGGAAGCACGCCGACCCCGGCAACCTGGTCTCGACGGGCGCGAGCGAGGGCGACGTGATCGCCAACCTCGACCTGGTCGATCAATGCAAAGAGCCGTTGCGCCTTTGGGATCTCGCGGGCGGCTACCACATACTCTTCATGACAGCATCCTGGTGAAGCCCCTGCAGGGTCGAGGCAGGTAGCCTCGAGGAGAAAGCAGCGGACTTCACGGCCGAGACCGGCATCCCGCTCTCGTACGTCATCATCCTCAACGAGGACGGCAGCGGCGGCCCACCGGACGGCGCCGACGCGGCCGCCTACGAGAACGCCGTCGGGCCGCTCACCATCCCCGTCACCGCCGACGGGTCGAGCCAGGTCTACGACGCGACCCCGTGGACGGGCAACGCTCGGCCCGGCAAGTGCGCGCTCTCGCCCGACATGGTGATGCTTGCTTGTTACAGCGGCGAGGATGACACGGAGGCGTTCGACGCGATCAAGGCGCACGCCGGCGTGCCGTAGCCGCTCCTGCGCGCTAAGACGGAGCCCATCGTGTCGAACGTGTCCGCCCCGCTCGCGCCGCCAAGCACATCGTGCGGCTGCGCGAAGACCGCCGAAGCGCTCGCTCGGCGGCAAGGCCGCGTCCTGAGAATCGTCCTCTGGATCAATCTCGCGATG
Organism: uncultured Polyangiaceae bacterium; assembly: GCA_938004815.1. Classification (GTDB taxonomy): domain Bacteria; phylum Myxococcota_A; class Polyangia; order Polyangiales; family Polyangiaceae; genus Xiheicaenibacterium. Next base: position 2,210 of record CALKVR010000907.1, read on the forward strand.
TTCTTCGTGGAGAGCGGCGCGGGGATGCTTCGCGGGCTCCCCCGCGATCCTCGGTGACTCTCTGGACATGCTCGCGCAACGACCTCATCGCGAATGTCTCCGTCATTGCTGCCGGTGGTCTCATCGCGCTGACCGGCTCGGTCCGCCATCGGGGTGCTCCGGGACGCGATGCGCTCATTGCGCCGGGCCCGCGACGCGCGCTGAGATGCAGAGGGCTCGCGCACCAGCCGTCCAATCATGAGCCGTCCCCGCCTCGGTCTTCGCGAGAACCTCGGGCAGTTCTCGCTCCTGGTGATCGTCAACGCCTTCGTCGGGGCGATGGTCGGGATGGAGCGGACGATCCTGCCCCCCATCGCCGAGCGAGAGTTCCATCTCGCCGCCAAGACCGCGATCCTATCGTTCATCGTCGTCTTTGGAATCACGAAGGCGCTCACCAACTACCTCGCCGGTAGGCTCTCGGATCGATTCGGCCGGAAGCAGGTTCTCGTCGCGGGGTGGCTGGTGGCCACGCCCGTCCCGTTCCTGCTGATGTGGGCGCCGAGCTGGGACTGGATCCTCGTCGCCAACGCGCTCCTCGGCGTGAGCCAGGGGCTCACGTGGTCGACGACCGTCATCATGAAGATCGATCTCACCGGCCCAGCGAAGCGCGGGCTCGCGATGGGGCTCAACGAGTTCGCCGGCTACGTCGCGGTGGCCGGTAGCGCGCTGCTGACGGGCCTGGTAGCCGCGCGCTACGGCCTTCGCCCCCAGCCGTTCTACCTCGGCGTCGCGTTCGTGGCTGTCGGCTTCATCCTGTCCGTCCTGGTCGTGCGCGAGACGAAGAGCCACGTTGCCGTCGAATCGAAGCTCCGTGGCGAGCTCCCGCCCGAGGGGATGCCGTCGCAGCGCGAGGTGTTCTGGCGAGCCTCTCTCCTCGACAAGGACCTCTCGAGCGTCAGCCAGGCGGGCCTCGTCAACAACTTGAACGACGGCATGGCCTGGGGGCTCTTTCCGATCTTCTTCGCGGCGGCGCGGATGGACCTCGGGCAGATCGGCACGCTCGCGGCGATCTATCCGGCCACCTGGGGCATGGCGCAGCTCTTCACCGGTGCGCTGTCCGATCGTGTGGGTCGCAAATGGCTCATCGCGTGGGGCATGTGGGTCCAGGCCCTCGGTATCGCCGTGGTGGTGCTGTCGTCGGCCTTCGCCGGCTTCGCCGCGGGCGCTGCTCTGCTCGGGGTCGGAACAGCCATGGTCTACCCGACGCTCTTGGCGGCGATCGGAGACGTCGCGCACCCATCGTGGCGTGCCTCGTCGGTCGGGGTGTATCGGCTCTGGCGCGACCTCGGCTACGCGTTCGGTGCCGTCCTGGCCGGGCTCACCGCCGACGCGCTCGGCCTCCCCGCCGCCATGTCGCTGGTCGCCGCGCTGACGTTCGCGTCGGGTGTCGTGGTCGCGGTTCGGATGCGCGAGACGCTCCGGCGCGCCGTTGATGGTGCTACGCCGAGACAGGTGAGGGGGCTGTCGGAGTCC
>CALKVR010000908.1 GCA_938004815.1 uncultured Polyangiaceae bacterium
GGCTGGCGGCCGCCTCGCTCTGCACGCTCCTCGACGAGCTCGCGGCCGCGCTCGCGGCGCTCCACCTCCGCGCCGACCTCGGCTCGACCGAGGCGGCCGCGGCCGCGAGCTTGACCGTGTTCTCGCTCGGCGCGCTCGCAGGGGCTGCGCTCACCGACGCCTTGGTCGCGCGCTTCTCTTGGCGAACGCTCCTGGGCATCTCGGGCGTGGCAGCGGCGCTCGCCATCGGCGGGTTCCTCGTTTCTTCGTCGGCGATCACGGCGACGATCGCGCTCGGGGTCCTCGGCGCCGCGGTCGCCCCCCACTACCCCCTCACCAAGGCCCGAGCGTACGAGGCGGCGCCCGGTCGACCGGGCCTCGTCAACGCGCTCGCGCAGGTGTTCGTGGTCGTGGATGTCGGCGCCCCGTTGCTCCTCGGCTGGATCGCGGATGCGCGCGGCCTTTCCGTGGCGTTCGCGTGCCTCCTGCTGCAGCCCGTAGCGCTCGCCGCGCTGGCCCTGATCGCGCGGGAGAGACCTCGCGACCCTGCGAGCGGGTGAGGTCACGCCTTCGACCTTTACCCGCCGGACGAGTGTACTACTATCGGTAGTACAATGACCAAGCGTGCCGGTGTTACGCGCAAAGTGAGCCTCTCCATCCACGAGGACGACTGGCGCACGCTCAACGCGCGGGCCAAGCGCCTGTACAAGGGCAACCTCTCGGCCACCGTGTCCGACCTGATCGCGATGCTCAAGCGAGAAGAGGCGTGGGCGAAGGCGGTCGCGTGGTACGGCAAACCACTCGACATGACCGATGCCGAGCGCGAGGCGATCGAGCGCGAGCTCCTCGGCGTCAGCCCGGCGGCACCGCGCCGCGGGCGCGCGAGATGAGAACCATCACGCTGGATACCGGCGCGCTCATCGCCCTCGAGCGTCGGCATCAGCGAATATGGAGGGTCCTCCATCGGGCGAGCAGCTTGGGCGTAGTGCCGGTGGTCCCAGCCGATGTCGTCGCCGAGTGGTGGCGCGGTCGGACGGACATTCGTGAGCACATCCTGGGCAGCGTCGAAGTCGAGCCGCTCACCGAGACGCTCGCACGCCTCGCCGGCGAGGCGCTCGCCGCGACCAAGGGCGCCAGGAGCGTCGACGCGATCGTGATGGCCTCGGCCGCGCAGCGCGGCGACGCGGTCTACACCAGCGATTTGTCCGACCTGGAGCGCCTGCGTCGGTTCTTCCCCGGCGTCCGCTTGTTCGCAGCGGGATAGCGCCTGGCGAGGTCATTGCCAGCTCCGGATCGCGCGGGAGAGACCTCGCGACCCTGCGAGCGGGTGCTACGCTGCCGACCGATGCTCACGGCCCTGACGCTCGCGCTCGGGTTGGTCTTGCCGCCCGTGCCGTTCGACCAAGCCCGCGCGGGCGAGCCGAACCTCGCCGCCCAGGCGACCGCGTCGAGCCGCCCCAAAGAGTGCGCGCCGTCGGGCAAGCGCGCGAAGAAGATCACGGTCTGGCAGCGCGTGCGCTTTCCCAAGCTCGTCCCGTACTGCGATCACGTGGCGCGCGCCCACGCCCTGCTCCAGAGCGACCCCGCCGGCGCCCTCGCCGCTGCCGACGCAGCCGACAAGGCGTGGCCGGGCAAGCCCGGCGCGAGCGTGGCGCGGGGGCGCGCGCTCCTCGCGCAGAACAAGGCGCGCGAAGCGCTCTCCGCCTTCGACGCGGCACAGAAGCTCGACGCCGAAGCGATCGCGGATCCGATCTCGATGCGTGACTTCGCCCGCGCGCTCGTCATCGACGGCCGCACGAAAGAGGCGGCAGAGACGTACCGCGTCCTCGTCCCCCGCACCCAGCTCCTCGACGCCGACGCCCGCGCCCACACCCTCCTCCGAAGCGCCGGTCGCGCCCGAGGGCAAGCTGGCCGAGGCGCTGGCGTTCCTGCACGAGGTGCGTGAAGACGAGAGCTCGCCGCTGCGGGCCCACGCCCTCGTGGCGCTCGCGCTCGTCCACGATCGGCGTGGTGACACCGCCAAGGCGACGGGCCTCGCCGCCGAGGCGGCCGCGCTCGGCGTGTCGGTCGACAGCGCGCCCTGGGTCGCGACGCCGGCCGACGCACACGCCCTCCGCGCGCTCGCGCTCGAGGCACGCGACACCGCGCAGGCGAGCGAGGCGTGGTCCGCGTACCTGGCGGCGGCGGGCACCAGCCCCTACGCCGCGGCGGCGCGCGCGCGGCAGGCCGAGCTAAAGAAGAAGGGTGGCGGCGGCCCCCCCAAGAAGAAAAAGGACGCGAAGCGGTGAGGGCCGTCGCGATCGCCCTCGCGCTCGGCTGTCTGCTCGTGCCCCGCGCCGCGTCCGCCACGCCCTCGCGCTGGGCACGGGTCGCGAGCCCCGAGCTCGATCGCGCCGCTCGGATCACGGCCGAAGCCGAGCGCGACCTCATCAAGGTCACCCAGCGGCGCTCGCTGATCGAAGACGCCCTCACGCCCTCGACCGCGCACGCGACCCGCGCTCGCATGGTGCTGATGGAGGCGGGGGCGCACCGGTCCAAGTTCCCCCGTGTCCGCATGATGCTCGCGCGGGCCGAGCAACACCTCTCCAAGTACCTCGAGGCGTCGCTGCTCTTCGAGAGCATCGTGAGAGACCCGGCGGCTCCCGTCGCGCTCCGCGCCGATGCGTGGGGAGACCTCGGCATCGTCTACGCGCGGCTCAAGCGGGTGCCCGAAGAGATCGAGGCAGAGGAGAGCGCGATGGCGCTCGAGCCCATCGTCCCGAACCGGGCGCTCACCCTCGCCAACCAGGCCGAGGCGTTCATGGGTCTCGGCGACATCTCCCGCTCCATCGCCGGGTACCGCGCCGCGCTCGAGGGGCTCACCAATTTCGAAATGGCCGCGATCGGGCCCACCACGTACTTCAGCCTCGGCGTTGCGCTCGATCGCTCGGGCGATCTGGAGGGCGGGCTCGAAGCTATCGGCCGAGCGCGGAGCTACGACGCGAGCGACCGCGCCCTCCGCAGCGACTCCTGGTTCTTTTCCACGCCCCACGACGCCTACTGGTACGACGCGCTCGGGGCCTGGTACGCGGGCCGGCGCGGCGACGGCGACGACGTGCGCCTCGGCGGGCTCGAGCGCGCCGTCACCGCGTGGAAGTCGTACCTCGCGTCGGCCCCCGAGACGGACCCGTACGTCGGCATCGCGCGCGCGCGCCTCAAGCTCTGCGAAAAGGAGCTGGCCGCGTTCCGAAAGAAAGTCGATTCGCCCACGCCCATCGAGCCCGAGCCGGGCCCGAAGCGCCCGCCCCGACAGCGCCCCGTCCGCTGAACGGGTGGGTACGGCCGCTGTAGGCAAACCCCTGACAGGACCATGCTCCCGATGCTGGTGAGGAAAGATTTTTGGCTCATGGGTGTTGCCAACGTCGATAGAGGCGGCACCCTATAGCCAAGGCCCACGCCGGTCGTGCCGTCTGAGGTGCCAAGAGACCACTTTCATGGGACGCGATTCGTTCTTCGGCGACCGGGTGGTCTGGACCGGAAAATCCAAGCGGGTGCTGTTGCCGCCCCTGTATTTCTGGGGCGCGGTCGCTTGCGCGGTGATCGCCGTCACGATGACGCTGAGCTCCTTCGTGGTCTCGAGCGTGCTCCACGTGGGCGTCGGGCCGATGCTGCTCTTCGCCTGCTGGATGGCCACGCTGGGCCTCGCGTTCTGGCGGTTGCCCGTGTGGTGGCGGTCCGAGCAAGAGTACGTCATCACCGAGAAGCACATCATCATCCGGCGGGGGCGCTACCGCCGCTTCATGGAGCGCCACGAGATCAGCTTTGCCCGCATCCATTGGCATCGCAGCTGCTCGAACGTGGGCGATCTCGAGCTCGTGCGGGCGGTGCCCACGGGCGCGCTGCGGCGTCGCATCACCCTCACGCTCCCGGGCATCCGTGGCGTCGCGCCCGCCGCGCCCGCCGGCGACGGCCATCGGTTGCTCGCACAGCGCCTCGACGAGGGTGAGCGCGTCCTCTGGTCGGCGCACCCCGCGCTCCACTGGACGCGCTTCGTGCCCCGGGGCGCACGGGGCATCTTCTCGCTCGTGCTCGGCCTGTCCCTGGTCGTCACCGCCTTCTCGATCGCGGCTCACGGCATCCGGGGTCTCGGGATGGTGCTCCAGGGCGGCCTCGCGCCCGCGTCCGCGTCGTTCATCGCGCTCGTCTGCTCGGTCACGCTGTCGGTGGCGCTCCTCGGCGCCACCGCGGTGGGCGTCATCTACGGCACGGTCGTTCGCCCCGCGCGGCTCGAGCGCCTGACGCGCTACCTCATCACCAACCGCCGCGTGCTCATCCAGCGCGGGCAAGAGGAGCTGCACCTCGATCGCGAGCGGATCGTCGACGTGATCGACGCGCCCGCGAACGGCGGTCACCACGACTTGTTCCTGGTGCTCGACGGCCGGCGCGCACGCGCCTTCGCCGCCAGCGGCGCGTTCGGCGAAGAGGACGGCGGCGGCCTGCAGCCCGTGCTCAAGCTCGTCGGCGATCCCGAGGCGGTCCAGCGCATCCTCAAGACCGCGCCGAACCCGGCCGTGGCCTGATAACGTCCGGGGCGCACGCGTGGAGCCGATCGTCGATCTCGCCCCGGGGGCCGATGCCTCGAGCCTCGCCCAGTACTTCGCGAACCGGATAAAATCCGGCCTCGACGTACCCGGCAAGCGCCGGACGTTCGCTGCTCTCAAGGCGACCGTGTTCGTCGTGGATTTCGACTCGGGCGAGACCGTCTCGTTTCGCTTCGACCACGGCCGCCTCACCGTGCACGAGGGGCCCATCGGCGTGCCGTCGGTGACGTTCGGCGGCCCGCGCGCGGCGCTCTTCAGCCTCGAGTCAGCTCGCCTCACGGATCTCCCCCGGGCGGTCGTGGGAGCCCGCGCCCAGCCCGTGACCCTCGTGGAGACCGACGACGGCCGGCCATCGTCACCGCCGCCGAGCAGCCCGGGCGGTCGCCCCCAGCCGCTCGACACGGTCGCGCTCGCGCGGCTCTACCTGCAAAAGGAGCTCCGCGTGTATGGCCTCGTGAGCCATCCGCGCACGGTCGTCCGCTTCTTGAAGCTCGTTTCGAGCCGATCGTAGGCCCTCGCGCACGGCTCGAAGCCGAATCCTGACGGTTCTTTTTTTCCCTGTTATCGTCGCCTCATGGCGGTACGCCTGCGGTACCTCGGCCACAATTTGGTGGTGCCCGAGGGACAGTTCGTCATCGGTAGGAGCTCGAAGTGTCAGCTCTCCGTCGACGACCCGCTGATCTCGCGACGCCACGCGGTGCTCATCATCCAGGGCGACGCCGCCGTCCTGCAGGATCTCGGTAGCCGGAACGGCGTCAGCGTGAACGGCAAGCGCGTCGAGGGCTCGATGCAGCTCGCCGACGGCGACACCATCACCGTCGGGTCGCAGAACATGGTGATCCAGGGCGTCGGCGAGGGCGCGCCCATGCCGCCGCAACACGTCACCCGGCGCGACATGGAGACCCAGACGATCTCGGGCTTCGAGCTCAGCGAAGACACGGCCGCCGAGGCCACCGTCATCCATGGCACCCCGTTCGTGCAGGGCTCGCCCGACAAGCGGGTTCACGAGCTCAGCCTCATCGGCGCCGTCGCCGACAAGGCCCTCGCCATGGGTCGCCCCGAAGACGCGCAGCGTCTCCTCGAGCGCCCGCTCCGCGAGCTCTTGGCGCGCGCCAAGGGGGCAACCGAGACGTCGACCCGCTTCGATCCGGTGGCCGAAGAGGCAGCGGCGCAGCGAGCGGCGCTCCTCGCGACGCGCCTGGGCGCCGCCCTCGGCAAGGGCGAGTGGATCGAGTACGTGTTCGACCTCTTCTTGGCTCGCCGCGAGCTCTTGCCCCAGGTCGCGGTCGACGAGCTCTACACCGTACTGCGCAAGGTGCGGATCGACGCGCGCCGGCTCAAGCTCTACCTGGACAAGATGCGCGGCGAGAGCCAGGGCCCGAACGAGCGGTTCTTGTTCTCTCGAATCGAAGGCCTCGAACCTCTCGTCGGCCTGAAGTAGCTTGTATGGCGACGGATGCAGTTCCGCTTGCGATACGGAGCACACGACGTAGAGCTCTCGCCGGGCGAGTTCGTCATCGGCCGCAGCGAGGAGTGCCAGCTCGCGCTCGATGATCCGATGGTCTCGCGCCGGCACCTGGCGCTGCGCGTGTCGTCGTCGTCCGTGGTCGCCGTCGACCTGGGCAGCCGAAACGGGGTCACGATCAACGGCTCCAAGCTGAAGGCAGAGCGCCTCCTGGTCGACGGCGACCGGATCAAGATCGGCCAGCACGATCTCGTGCTCCAGATCCTCAAGTCGCGGCCCAACGAGCGCCGCCTCTCGACCCGCACCCTCCAGGCCGTCGACGTTCGCGATCTGGAGTCGACCGCGGTCAAAGAAGAGGTGCAGGCGCGGCCGGCGTCGTCGCAGCCGCCCGATCCGGCCGCCAAGGTCGCGTCTGCGTTCTCGACGTTGGCCCAGCTCGCCAACAAGGCGTTCGCGATGGGTCGCGTCGAAGAGGCCGAGCGCCTCCTCACGCGGCCGCTCAACGATATCCTCGAGTCGCTCAAGAACGGGGGCCAGGCGCCGGGGGCGCTCCTGGAAAAGGCGTCGTCGTACGCGCTCCGCCTGGCTGTCGAGTCGGGAAAGCCGGTCTGGATCGACTGGGTCATCGACGCCTACGCCGAGGCCGAGCGCCTCTTGCCGTCGCAGCTGGTCGAGGACATCCACGGCGCGGTGCGAAAGGTGCGCGGGGCCAGGCGCGAGGTGCTCGAGCGATACATCGGCCAGCTGACGCGCGTCGAGCTCTCCGCGAGCGATCGCTTCTTGCTCCAGCGCATCCAGGGCCTGCGCCCGCTGCTGACCTGAGAGCGTCACCGCGGCGAACGCCGGAACCCGAGCGCGCGCTTGGCGGCGGCAGCGATCGACTTTCGCAGTTCGTCGTCGCCGACGGCAGCGATCGCGCGAGCGAGAGGCTCGTCGAGGCGCGCCTCGACGGGCGCCTCCTTGGGCGGGCGGCGGAGCGCGATGCGCGACGCTCGGTCGATCGCGCCCACGCGGAACCGCAGCGATTCGACCTTGATACCGAGGTTCTGCAAACGCTCTCGGATCGGATCGACGAGGAGGGCGAGCTCTTGCGACCACGCGGCCGACGCCGTCACGACGTAGAGCGTCCCCCGGTCCAGGCGCTCGGGCCTCGTGCGCGCGGCGATCCGCGACCCGACCGCGAGCTCCCAGTCGCGCGCGCCGACCGGCGACGCGCCCATGCCCTCGGGGATGACCTGGACGATGGTCTTGTCGCGCCCGAGCACGACCCCGAGCGACTCGAGCTCACGGCGCTTGCGACGACGCCTCTTCACCGCCCACGAGGAGACGGCAAATCGGCGCCGATGGCTACGGCTTCCGTCGACGGGCTACGCCTTCAGGAGCCAGGTGAGCGCGGCGGCGTCGGCGACGTCGGGGAACTGGCACTCCGCGTCGGGGACGCCGAGCGCCTTGGCCACGGTTCGCCAGATGTACTTGCCGGCCATGCGGCCGTCGTTGTTCGTCGACGCGGCGCCCGGCAAGCCGTTCGAGACGTTGGGCGCGCTGTACGAGTAGACGTGCCCGTCGCCATCGTCACCCGCGATGCCGACGTCGCCGTAGTAGCCGCCCTTGATCATCCCGCCCGCGAGCACGACGGTGTTCTTGCCCTCGTTGCCTTGCGAGCCCGCCGCGGGCGCGCGCCCGCCGTCGGTGGAGTAGATGGCAACCAGGGTGCGGTCCCAGATGGCCGACTCCTTGAGCTTGGCGATGAGGCGGGCGAGCGAGCGCGACGCCTGGAGCGTCATGACCTCCATCTGCCCCACCGTCCGCTGATCGTGCACGTCGACGTAGTCGAACTCGAGCGCGACCGAGCGGCAGAGATCGTTCGCGACGAGCTTGTGCGCCCACGCGACCTGCTCCCAGATCTGCCCCTTCACGTTCTCGCCCACCTGGTCCGGGATATCGGGGCCCCAGTACGCGACCTCCTCCTCGGTGAGGGGCATCGAGATGAGCTTGGTCTGGTTGGTGTAGAGCAGCTTGCGCGCTTCTTCGACGTTCTGCTCGTGGTTCGTGATCGCGACCTGAGTGAAACGCCGCCGGTCGAGGAACTTGGGGTCGACCGCGCGCAGGATCTCGGCCATCGCGTCGGCCTCGGCCTGGCTCTCGAGGACGTTGAGGTCCTCGAGCGAGTCGGGGAAGGCGGAGAAGAGCTGATCGCGGTTCTGGATGCGGTCGAGCTCGGAGCCGACGAGGCCGGCGCCGAAGTGGTAGGCGGTGTGAATGCCCCGGCTGATCCCTTTGAACGCGATGCCGTTGCGCGCGAGCGGGTCGGTCTTCTTGTTGTAGTAGTTGTAGAACGACGCCGGCGTGGGCGTGCTCGAGTAGAACTGCTCGCAGCCCTGCGGAAAATTGTCGATCGGATCGTTCAGGTACATCTCGATCTTGCCGGGGCCCGGGTTGTAGCTGCGGCCCGGCGATCGCATGGGGTTGCCCGCCTCGTGGCCGTGGATGGCGCCGACCGAGAGCTCGAGGCAATCGATCATCGCGATGTCGTCGAGGTGGGGGTCGAGGTCCATCGACTGCGGCGTCAAGTAGACGCGGTTCGGCCTCTGAACGAGCTCGGCCTGCTGGAAGAACATCGCGCACTGTCGGCCGAACTCACCGCGCCGCAGGTTGCCGTAGGTGGCGATGCCCGGCGCGACGAAGAAGTGACCGTGATCCCACTGGTCGCGCAGGTTGATCTCGATCAGGTACTTCGGCAGGCCCGGCACGTCGGCCTGCGCCACGCCGCACATCTCG
>CALKVR010000909.1 GCA_938004815.1 uncultured Polyangiaceae bacterium
CTCGAAGGTGAAGCTCACGGTGGTTCGCGGCGGGCAGATCCTCCGTGTCGAGGTGGCTCGTACGGCGCTCAAGCAGTCGCCGCTGCGGCCGTCCGAGGAGCGCCTCGCCGAGTGACGGTCCGAGTAACGGTGAACGCGGGCGTGCGAAGCTCGCTACGCACCCGCGACGACGCCGCGTGCCGCGAGGTTGAACAAACACCGCCGTGCTGCGCGTTTCGACGCCGGCACCCGGGGCAAAGAGCACAGTGTGGCGTCGATGGTTTGTTCACTTGTCGCGGCGCCGTAGTTGCCTGTACACGCTGATGTCACCCTATGGCCACCGCAGAGCCGCAGATCACCGCCTTCGTGGCGGAGCCGGGCGTGGTCGGGCCACAGGGGTGGAAACGCCGGCTCGAGGATCCGTTCAACACCTACTACCGGTACCCGCTCGCCATCGCGATCACGCGCTGGCTCGTGCGCACGCCGGTGACCCCCAACCAGGTGTCGCTGGTCCAGCCGGTCTTTGCGGCCGCGGCCGGCTATCTCCTGACGCTTCCGTCATTTTATCACCACCTCGCGGCGGCGCTACTCTTCGAGCTACGCTCGATCCTCGACTGCGTCGACGGGTCGCTCGCGCGCGCCAAGCGCATGTCGTCGCCGAACGGGCACGCGATCGACGCGATGGCCGACTGGCTGGGCGTCAGCTTCCTCTACCTCGGCATCATCCACTACCTGTTCCACCACGTGCCGCCCGGCGTCAGCCGCGTGGCCGCGATGACGGTGGTGGGCTTCGCCCTCGCGCAGGGCGCCGTCCGCTCGTTCGCCTGGGATTACTTCAAGCAGAAGTACCTCGGCATCTACGAGCGGGCCGTCGATGACGTGCCCGAGATCCTCCGCAAAAAGGTGCTCGGCCTCGGCAGCTCGGGGTCGATCTTCGCCCACATCGAGGTGTTCATCATGCGGACGGGCCACCTCTTTTTCGAGTTCGAGTGGTTCGACCCCAAGCGCTCGCGCGCGCTGCCGCCCTCGGCGGTCGAGCGCATGGTTCGCGATCAGGACTCGCCGCGCATGCGCGCCCTCGGCATGCTCTGGAGCATCTCGGGCGGCGACGCGTTCCTCTCCCTCGTCATCCTGTCGATCGTGGCCGGCCGCGTCTGGGAGGGGCAGCTGTTCTTCGCCACCGTCGGGTGGGTGTGGATCCTCGGCGTGATCGTCGCCAACGTCGTGTTCCTCAGGGGCTACCGCCACCACGCGCAGCCGCACGTGCCCGCGACACCCGGGCAGTGACCTCGTCCGTACCGAGGCTCTCGTCGAGGGCCGCGGTCGCCTTGACCTATCCGCCAGCCTCGTCATGCTTTCTGCCGCCTGGAGGTTTGCATGTCCGACCTGGCTCGCAGCTGTTTCGAGGCCGTACCCCGTGAGCGCTGGGCCCAGCATCCCCGCTATCCCAGTCAGACGCTCCTGCTCGGTTCGCACCGCAACTTTCGAGAGATCAGCAGAGCGCTGGTCGCAGCGTCGGTGTCCGACACTTCGCCGCGCTCACCGGCGAGCGCAGCCTCGTCGCTCGACGGGCGGCAGCGCCTCTTCGACCAGTGGCAGAGCGCCATGCGCTCGCACGAAGCCTACGAGGAGCACAAGCTCTACCCGTTTCTTCGTCACCGGTTCGGCGTCGAGACCGACTCGCTCGAGACCGGGCACCGCACGCTCCACGTCATAGCGGACGAGCTGCGCAGCGCCTCTCGTGATGGCGACGACGCCCGATGGGCGGCCCGCATCCGCCGCTACGACGTCGTGCTCCACGAGCACCTTCGCGACGAAGAAGACCTCGTCATCCCCTGCCTCCTCGCTCTCGAGCCGCGCGAATTCGTCGCGTACTACCACGGCACGCTTCCGCAGCTGCTCGCGGACACACCAGCGTGCGCTTGCTAGTGCCGCTGAGCCCGAACAACAGGCAGCGGGTGGGGAAGTGCCGTTGCGTCCGCGGAGGTGACCGCGACGACAGGGCGCGGACGCGTCCGCGCGGGAAAATGCAGTTGCGTCCGCGGAGGTGACCGTGACGAAGGGGGCTCGAACGCGTCCGCGCCCGAAAGTGCAGTTGCGTCCGCGGAGGTGACCGCGGATGCGGCCGCGATCGAAGGGCCGCGGACGCAAGTGGATGGATGCGACTTTGATCGCGGCGGTTGCGACCGCGGATGCGGCCGCGGTTCCGAGCGGCGGCAGAGACTGCATCACTTTTCGGTGTTGTTCCGGTGCTGGCTCCCCACGCATGGCAAATCCGCGGACGTAACCCTGCCGAACGGTCGCAACGGCGGTCGCAACCGCCGCCATCAAGGTCAGAACCACCAGGTTACGACCGCGGGGGCATGCTCCCGGACGATACTGCGGACGTAAGCGCGGACGAGCGGTCGTAGGGACCGTCGCAACCGCGGACGCAACGGCAGGCAACGGTCGCAACCGCGGACGCAACCGCCGCGGGCGGACGCAACCGCGGACGCAACGGCAGGCAACGGTGGAGGCCGCGGACGCAACCGCCGCGGGCGGACGCAACCGCGGACGCAACGCCAGGCACCTCATGGGCATCGGGCGCGAACGGCCGGGGGGCGGCCGTTGGGTGGCGATGGGGCCGGCATCCGGGCGCGAACGGCCGGGAGGCGGCCGTTGGGTGGCGATGGGGCCGGCATCCGGGCGCGAACGGCCGGGAGGCGGCCGTTGGGTGGCGATGGGGCCGGCATCGGGCGCGAACGGCCGGGAGGCGGCCGTTGGGCGGCGATGGGCTAAGGCACGGCGGATGCGTCGAGCCGCTCGGCGATGGCCTTCGCCCGCTCGACGTCTTCGGCGAAATCGATCTCGGTCCACGCGACCTCGCCGACGGGCTCGAAGCCCCAGGGAACCTCGCCGAAGGCGACGTTCATGGCGGCCTCGTACTCTTGGTCGAGGCGGCCGGCCTCGACCTCGCTGTCGAGGATGCGGCCGAGGACCTCGGCGCCGCCGGCGCCGACCTTGGCGAAGCCGACCGACTCGCCGATCTGATCCCACGCGCCCCCGGGGCAGTGCTGGCCCGCGAGCGGGCTGACGCGGCGGGCGATGGCGCGGACGCGGCCGGCGGTGATGCCGACCATCATCTCTTCACCCGTCTCCGACGAGCGCGGATCGACGAGGACGCAGTTGTCATGCTTGGAGGTGACGAGCCGGCGGAGGAGCTCGGAGGGGTAGATGACGTCGGCGTCCATGAACAGGCCGCCCGCGCGCCGCAGGATGGGCAGCGCGCGGTGGAGCGAGACGATGCTGCCGCGCACGAAATCGGGGTTCTCGACGATCTCGACGGGGAGCGCCGGCGCGAGGCGGCCGAGGGCGTCGCGGATCTGCTGATGCTCGTAGCCGACGACGACGACGAGCGACGTGACGCCCGCGGCCGTCATGGCCGCGATGTGCCGCTCGAGGAGCGTCTTGCCGCGAACCTGCAGCAGACACTTGGGCTCGGGGGCCTCGAGGCGCCGACCGCGACCCGCGGCGAGGAGAACGGCCAGCATGCTCGGCCTGCCTACTCTTTGATGAGCGCCCAGGCGCGCCGGTAATCCTCGAAGGTGTCGATCTCGAGCCAGCCCTTGTAGACGTCGATGGCCTGCACCTCGGTCCCCCGGTTGATGAGCTCTTGGACGATGTCGGTGAAGCTGGCCTCGCGGAGCGAAGCGGCCTCGCCGACCTTGCCCTTGGCCTCGACGAGCTGGTTGTAGAGATCGGCGAGCTGGCGCGCGCCCTTTTGCGAGAAGAGCGCCATGCCGATGAACTCGCCGTGAGCCTGGGCG
>CALKVR010000910.1 GCA_938004815.1 uncultured Polyangiaceae bacterium
CGTGAGCACCTGCTTCGCGATCAGCCGCGCGAGCGCTGCTTGACGAGGGATATCGTAGACCCGCGCCGCGCTCGTCGCGAGGAGCACCAACGTCGACGCCCGGACCGGAGCCGGCGGCGGCCGCTCGGCCGGCGGCGTCAGCGCCACCAGGCGGACCCTGACCGTTCGCTCCTCGCCTGCGCCGAGCGCGATGGTCTCGGTCTCGAGCACACGCGCTCCGCCCGGCCCGCCGAGCCGTCGTTCGGAGAGGGTCAGGTGCTCCGCCTCTGCCCCGACCGCAAAGGCGTCGATCGAGAACGAGAACGAGCCGCGCGCCGGCCCCTCTGCGCGCAGCACGAAGGCTCGCTCCGACCACGTGACGCCGGCCGCCCCGCCCACCACCGGCGCGACCGCCTCGACGCGCACCCTGCCCGTGCCCTGCCAGCCCAACCACGGAGCCTCGGGCGCGGCGAGCTCCGGCCAGCTCACCGCCGCTACCACCTCGGGCGCTACCCGAGAGGCCGGCGAGCGCCCCAAGGCGCACGCCACCAGAGCCAGCGGCGCGAGCCGCAAGAACCCACCTCTCCACAGCACCGGGGATGGACAGGCGAGTCGCCCTCGCCTTGGGCTCAGCCTCGTCACGGCGCTACCGCGCGTCGCACCATCTCGATGAACAGGCGCGCCATCTTTCGGAAGCTCTTCTGGTCCAGCGCTTGCGTCACGAGCCAGCCGTCCATCGCTTGCCCCATTCCCGCGACCAGGGCCACGAGCAGGCCCACGGGGACATCCTTGCGAACGGCGCGGGCGCGCTGCCCGGCGGCGAGCGTGGCCTCGAGCCATGGTACGAGCGCCTGCTCCATTTCTCGCTGCGCCCGTTGCAACGCGGGGCTCGCGGAGGCGACCAACCAGTCGCGGGCGAGCGCTGCGAGCTTCGGCGACGCGACGAGCGCGCCCATGACGCTCAGGTAGTACCCCTCGAGCGTCGACCAGAACGCATCCGGCTCGCGTGCGGTGGGCACCGCGAACGGGCCCGCACCCTCGATCAAGCGCCCGAGCTCGACGCGGGCCACGTGCGCGTAGAGATCGTCCTTGCCGTCGAAATAGTAGTACATCGAGCCCTTCGAGATGCCGGCCGTCTCGATGATTCGGTTCAGCGACGCAGCGTTGAAGCCGCGCGCGGAGAACTCGTCGAGCGCCGCCAGCAAGATCGCCTGCTGCTCGGCTGCGGCTAGCTTTTCGAACCGGGGTCGCGGCACGCTCACCCTCCCGGCGGCGCCGGGAGCTCGATCGCGTCTCGCAGGGTGCGCCCCATCGCGAGCTCGGACACGAACGGCACGCTCATCAGCTTCATCACCGCGTTGCGCAACCATAGCTGAAAGCGGCTCCGCGGAGCGAACGCCAGCGTCAGGCGCTCGGCCGCCACCTGCTTCGAGCGCAGGAAGGGGCCGAGCATCCGCTCGTAGCCGGCGAACGCCGCCGCGTGGTCGCCGCCCGCGCGCCCGAGCTCGCTCGCCAGCACGTACGCCTCCACCAGCGCGAGAGCGGAGCGCTGACCGGCGAGGAGCGACGGGCACGCGGCGGCGTCCCCCACCAGCGCGATTCGGCCGCGCGTCCACGTCGGCATCCGAACCTGGCTGACGCGATCGAAGTAGAGCGTCTGCGCCTCCTCGAGCCGCTCCAGGATCGCCGGCGCCTCCCACCCCGCCCCGCCCAGGCGCGCGCGCACGGTCTCGCGCTGCGCTTCGACGCCCTCGTCGGCGGCGCGCCCATCGTCGACGAACGTGAGCAGAAAGACCGTTCGATCGCCGGGCATCGCCAGCCGCGTGATCTGGTACCCGACCGCCGTGTGCATCACCGCCACGTCCTCGTCGCGTGGCTGGTAGCCGAACACGTCGAACGCGCAGACCGAGATGCCGAGAAACCGCTCGAAGGCGGCGTCGGGCCCGAACACGAGCCGGCGGACTCGAGAGTGAAGCCCGTCTGCGCCGACGACGAGATCGAAGTCGCGCTCGGACCCGCCCTCGAACCCGACGTGCACCCGGTCGCCGCCATCGTCGAGGCTCCGGACCGTGTCGCCGAACAGCGTCTCGATGCGCCCGCCGAGCGCGTCGTAGAGAACCGACGCCAAGTCGCCCCGCGCGATGCTGACGTAGCGCCCGCCCGAGCTCTCGACCAAGGGTGCGGGGTCGAACGAGGCCACCTGCCGGCCCGCCGCGTCGACCTGCCGCACCTCGGTCATCCGGAACCCCTTCGCCGTCAAGGCGGGGACGATGCCCATGCGATCGGCCACGTCGAAGCCGGCGCCCCAGAAATCGATCAAGTAGCCACCGCGCCGGGCCTCCGGCGCTCGCTCCACCAACGTCGGCTCGTGCCCGGCGCGCTCGAGCCAGAATGCCAGCGCCGCGCCGGCGATGCCGGCGCCCACGATCAACACCTTCATCACGGCTCCCTCGACGGATTAAACCATCAGTTCGACCACTGGTCTAAGCGTGGCACACCTCTCCCGCTCCCGCCACCCCGCGCCGGGTGCGTTTGGCGAGATCTCGTAGGGCGACCGCCGTCACCGACGGGCGTAAAGCGGCCCATGAAACCGCCCCATCGCTCCCCGAGCCCCGCTGCCTCCCGCCTTCTCCTGTGCGCGGCGGTCGCGCTGACGTGCCTGCCTGCGTGCAACATCGCCGGTTTCGGCGACTCGAAGGACGAGAAGTCGAAGCGGGCGAGCGACGACGACGACGACGACCGGAAGAAGAGGAAGAAGAAGCGGAAAGAAGAGAAGAGCGGCAGGGAGAGCGGCGACAAGAGCAAGACCGAGGCCGACAAGAGCGGCTCGGCGTCGGCGCCGCAGAAGAGGACCCGGCTCGCCGAGCTCTTCGGCGTCGAGAGCGCATCGACCGATCTCGTCCCCATCGTGATGGACATTCCGGGCGTGCAGCTGTCGCGGGCGAAGGCGTGGCTGTCGCGTCGGGCCGCCGCCGCCGCCGACCCCGACCTCGAAGGCGTATCCCGATCTCGTCCTCGTCGACATCACGCGCGAGGACGCGCCGCTCGAAATGAAACGAGACCTCTCGCCACGCACCGCCGATCGGTTTCTGCGACAGCTCACCGATGCTTACGGTCTACCTCGTGAGAGCTTCCGCGATCTGACACGTCGCCGCCGGCTCAAGCTCGCCACGCTGCTGCTGTCGAGCCCGCGCTCACCGTTCGCGCAATGTCCAAGCGCGTCGGCTACGGCAATGCCGAGGCCCTGGCCAACGCCCTCGCCGCCGCGGGGCCCTTGCCGCCGAGCCAGTATCGCCGGCTCTGGAACGAGACTTATCCGCACTGACCGCACGCGGCGAGGACGAGGTTCACCCTCGTTACGGCAAGCCCGGCACATTGAGCACCACCTCGTAGAGGCCGGTGCGGGCGGTGATGTAGAGCGTCCTGCGATCGGCGCCACCGAACGTGCAATTGGCGGGCTGCTCGGGGACGGTGATGGTGCCCCACGGGGTGCCGTCGTCCTTGTAGACCTCTACGCCGTTGCCGGTCGTGAGGTACAGATTGCCGGCGTCGTCGATGGCCATGCCGTCCGAGGGCGGCGCGTCGATCAGCATCGTGCGCGCGCCGGTCGAGCCGTCGCCGGCGACGTCATACATCCAGAGGCCGCCGTCCTGTGAGTCGCTGACGTAGAGCTTGGTCTCGTCGGGCGAGAGGGCGATGCCGTTGGGCTGCCCGTACTCGTCGCCCACGAGGTGAACGACGCCGCCGAGGTCGACCCGGTAGACGCCGCGCCAAGGGATCTCTTGCGGGCCCATGAGCCCGTAGGTCGGATCGGTGAAGTAGACCTGCCCGTCGCTGCGGACGATCGCGTCGTTGGGCGAATTGAGCACGAGGTCTTCCATCCCGTCGTCGTAGGTGCCGGCGACGAGGGTCGGGGCGGGGGCGCCGGCCGCGGGCGATCGCGAGACGCGCCGCCCGGAGTGCTCGCACATGACGATGTCCCCATTGGGCGCGAGCGCGTTGCCATTGGTGTTCGCGGAGGGCTCACGCCAAACCGTGATCATCCCGGTGCCGGGGTCGAGCTCGTGGATCCGGTTCTGGGGGATGTCGCTGAACCGCAGGACGCCGAGCGCCGGGAGCCACACCGTGCCCTCGGTGAAGCCGAACCCACCCTGGATGAGCTCGACGGGGCCGGTACCCTCGAGGGGGTCGACGCCCTCGAAGCTGCCGCCGGCCCCGCTCGAGCTGCTCGACGTCGTGCTCGCATTCGAGGACGACGAGTTGCTAGCGCCGGAGCCGCTCGAGGCGTTCGACGAAGCAGCGGACGACGTGCTCGTCGTACCGCCGCCAGAGCCCGCATCGTCACCGCACCCGACGAGCGACGACAGGCCGAGGCAACACACCCACGCGCTTCGAAGAAAGCCCATCGTCATTTCCCCTTGTAGATCGGTTTGCGTTTCTCGACGAAGGCGGACATCGCCTCACGCAGGTCTTCGCTCGCGAGCTGCCCCGCGTTCCAGGCCGCCACGTAGCGCAGGCCCGCCTCTTCGCCCCAGCGCGCGGTGGCGCGGAGGATGTCCTTGGTACCCTGCACGACGAGCGGCGCGTTGTCGGCGATCTCACCGGCCATCGCGAACGCTCGCTCGATCGCCTCGGCGTCGGTCGGCGCGACGTCGTTCACGAGCCCGATCGCGCGGGCGCGCTCGGCGTCGATGTCCTTGCCGGTAAAGGCGAGCTCGCGCACGTGGCCGCGCCCGATGATGCCTTCGAGACGCTGGAGCGAGCCCATGTCGGCGACGATCGCGATCTTGGTCTCGCGGAGCGAGATCTTGGTGGTCGCGGACGCGAGCCGGATGTCGCAGGCCGCGATGAGATCGAGCCCGCCGCCGATGCACCAACCGTGGACGGCGGCGACGAAGGGCTTGTTGCTCTCGACGAT